>CAWUVO010000085.1:0-23155 GCA_963925965.1 uncultured Porticoccus sp.
CAGATCAACATCTGATTGAGGGTGAAGTTCGCCGCGCCCATAGCCACCTACTGCTACAAGCGATATTTTTTCATCCCAGTCAAATTTATTCCATGCATGTCGAAGAATTAGATCAATAAAGGAGGTCTTTTCTGCAATTAAGACTGAAGTTTGCTCTCCCTGATAAAATCTGGAGTCAAGATTTCCATTGACTAGGCTAATAGCATTTTTGAATACCTGGATATGATTTTTTTTTAATAAGTCGCTACAAAATTGCTCTTCGTTAAAAAAAGTTAAACATTTTTTGGAGATTGTAGCTGGCTTTGTCATCAAAAATTTTCTTCGCTACGGGCCGTTAGAACCTCAACTCCATTGGCAGTAACAGCAAGAGTGTGCTCCCACTGAGCGGATAGTCGACCATCCAAAGTCTCCACTGTCCATCCATCTTTTTTTAGCTTGGTGTGATGCCTGCCGGCATTAAGCATAGGCTCTATTGTGAACGTCATACCCTCTTGTAGCTCATAACCTGTATCAGGCCGTCCAAAATGAAGCACCTGGGGGTCTTCATGAAACTCTGTGCCTATGCCGTGCCCACAATAATCCCTTACGACGCTATAGTAATTGCATTCAGCATGCTGCTGAATGATATGGCCAATGTCTCCAAGACGAACGCCTGGCTTTACTATCTCTATGGCCTTATAGAGGCTTTCTTGGCAGATATTAACTAGTCGCTTGGCATGACTGGTAGGGGTACCTACAAAAAACATCTTGCTTGTATCTCCAAAATACCCATCTTTGATCACAGTAATGTCTAGATTAATAATGTCACCATTTTTTAAGCGTTTTTTTTCTGAAGGTATACCGTGACAAACAACGTGGTTAACTGATGAGCATATAGATTTAGGAAAACCTTTATAGTTTAAAGGTGCAGGGATGGCTTCCTGAACATCCACAATATGACTATGACAGACTTGATTTAATTCTTCAGTTGATACGCCGGCTATAATATAAGGCTCGATTAACTCTAGGACTTCTGCGGCAAGTTTTCCGGCAACGCGCATTTTTTCAAGCTCGTCAGAATTTTTTATATGAATAGACATAAATTTTTTCCGTATCGAAAATGTTTTTTTTGATGAATATTTCTGTATATTATATAGGATTGCAGCTTTTAATTGGAATGTTCCAAACAATCCGATTATAGATTTAAAGATTACTTTCTCTCAATCTTGGCTTGATTGGTATTTTTTATAAAATACACATAGCTATAATATTTGTTATTTACCCTATTTTTCTTTCACAAATTGTCTTAATTATGGTATAAAGCGCACCGCTTTGGAGCTATTGCTAACACTAAAGTGGAATCAGTATTGAGTAAAAAATAGACACTAATGACGCACATATATCGACACGCTTGTCTGGGTGCTTGCTTTGCGGCAAGTTGACTTGTGGGATGCATGTAAGTTTAACCCTAATTCTAAGGAAAAATTATGACAGCTGTAAGCATGAAAGATATGTTGCAGGCTGGGGTCCATTTTGGGCATCAGACTCGCTACTGGAATCCAAAAATGGACAAATTTATTTTTGGAGCTCGCAATAAAATCCATATTTTGAATCTAGACCATACTGTTCCAGTCTTTAACGAAGTACTGGAAATGGTTCGCAAGATGGCTGCTAATAACAATAAAGTTTTGTTTGTTGGCACTAAACGAGCCGCACAGAAAACCATAGCTGAACAGGCTCATCGAGCAGGAATGCCTTTTGTTAGTCATCGCTGGCTGGGAGGGATGCTGACTAATTATAAAACGATTCGCGCCTCTATTAAGCGTTTTCGTGACCTTGAGGCCCAGAGCCTAGATGGAACTTTTGATAGACTTACAAAAAAAGAAGCTTTGATGAGAACTCGATTAATGGAAAAGCTTAATAATTCTATCGGCGGTATTAAAGATATGGGGGGGCTTCCGGATATATTATTTGTGGTAGATGTTGACTATGAACGTATTGCGATACAGGAAGCCAATAAGCTTGGAATTCCTGTTATTGGAATTGTTGACACAAACAGCAATCCTGATGGCATTGATTATGTAATTCCTGGAAACGATGACGCGATTCGCGCAATTAAGTTATTTTGCTCTGCTATTGCTGATTCAATCTTAGAAGGAAAAGCTGATGCAAATGTTGTTGTAGCCAAGGATGATTTTATTGAAGTAGAGACCACTGTAGAAACTGAAGATAAGGCGACTAAAGCAGAAGTTACTGCTGGTTCAGTCAATATTAAAGTTAAGGATAAATCTACCACGATAAAAACAGAAGTCGTTCAAGTAGAAATACAAGCTGCAGAATAATGGTTTAAGCTTGTTCAAATAAACATTAAGGGGGCTCTGCCCCCTTTTTCGAATTTAAATGATTAAAAAATAAAGCAGGGAGTAAGATAATGACAGCGTTTTCTGCATCTATGATAAAAGATCTTCGTGACCGCACCGGTCTTGGAATAATAGAATGTAAAAGAGCTTTGGCGGAGTCCGAAGGAGATATCGACAAAGCAATTGATGATCTTCGTAAGTCTAGCGGTATGAAAGCTGCTAAGAAGGCAGGCCGCATAGCTGCTGATGGTGTTGCTGCTGTGAGGCTGTCTCAAGATAGAACTTATGGTGTGATGATTGAAATCAATACTGAGACAGATTTTGCGGCTCGCGATGAAGGGTTTGCAGGGTTTGTCGAGGCCTGTCTTGACAAAGCTTTTAATGAAAAGCAATTTCATTTTGACGAATTTATTGCAAGCATGGAAAATTCTCGGCAGGGTTTAGTCCAGAAGATAGGTGAAAATATAAGCATTAGACGAATTGAGAGAATGGAGGCACCAGTTATTGGGACTTACATACACAGCAATAACCGCATAGGTGTTTTAGTAGGGCTAACGGGTACCAATACTGATGTTGCTAAAGATGTTGCCATGCACATTGCTGCAGTCAACCCTCAAGTAGTAAAGCCAGAAGATATGCCTGATTCTTTGGTGGAAAAAGAGAAAGAGATTTTTATTGCACAAGCCAGAGAAAGCGGAAAGTCAGAAGAAATAATTGAAAAGATGAGCACTGGTCGTATTAATAAGTTTTTATCAGAATCCAGCCTTGTCAATCAACCTTTTGTCAAAAATCCAGAAATTACAATAAATAAATTGCTAGAAGATGCCGGCGTGAAGGTCCTCTCTTTTTGTCGATTTGAAGTTGGTGAGGGAATTGAAAAGATTGAAGTAGATTTTGCTGCAGAAGTAGCCGCACAGATTAGTGCAGCGAAGTAAAATAAAAATGGAGACCCAGGTCTCCATTTTTATTTATAACTCAGAAAAGCAGCGCCAAGAAAAAATAGCCTTGGAGTAAAGATATGCCTTCTGTTGGAGATAAAAAGTACAAAAGAATACTGCTGAAATTAAGTGGTGAGGAGCTAATGGGCGATGAGGGTTTTGGCATTGATCCAAGAGTGCTAGATCGGATGGCTCTGGAGATAGGTCAGCTGGTTGGTATTGGCGTTCAGATAGGCTTAGTTATTGGAGGAGGGAACTTGTTTCGAGGCGCTGCACTTAATGCAGCTGGAATGGAGCGTGTTACTGGCGACCATATGGGTATGCTGGCGACTATGATGAATGGTTTGGCTATGAGGGATGCCCTTGATCGTAACAATATTTCTGCGCATGTGATGTCTGCAATTTCAATGAGTGGTGTTATGGAGCAGTATGATCGTCGCAAGGCTACACGCTATCTTGACAGCGGGGACGTGGTAATTTTCTCTGCAGGTACAGGAAATCCTTTTTTTACCACTGACTCTGCGGCATGCTTGCGCGGTATCGAAATTGATGCAGAAATCGTTTTAAAAGCGACCAAGGTTGATGGCGTGTATTCCTCAGATCCGCTATTAAACCTTGATGCTACAATGTATTCCCGTCTTACTTATGATGAAGCTTTAGAAAAAAAATTAGGTGTAATGGACTTAACGGCAATTTGTTTGTGTCGTGAGCATCACATGCCTCTCAGAGTCTTTCGCATGTCGAAACCTGGAGCGCTCTTAAATATCGTGGTGGGCGGGAACGAGGGAACTTTGATTGAGGAAAAATATAATGCTTGATGATTTAAAGCAAGATGCAGAAGAGCGTATGGTTAAAAGTGTAACTGCGTTATCTCACGCTTTTAATAAAATTCGTACAGGACGAGCTCACCCCAGTTTGCTAGATGGTCTAGTGGTATCTTATTACGGTGTCGATACACCATTATCCCAAGTTGGAAATGTCAATGTTTTGGATGCCCGAACTTTGTCTATTTCTGTGTGGGAGAAAAATTTAATACCAGAGATAGAGAAAGCAATCCATAAGTCTGATTTAGGATTAAATCCATCAACTACTGGAGAGCTTATCCGTATCCCCATGCCGCAGCTAACAGAGGAAACTCGGAAGAATTTTATAAAAAAAGCTCGCATGGAGGCAGAAAGCGCTAGAGTGTCTATTCGTGGTACTCGGCGCGATGTTCTTTCAGATGTAAAAGAATTACATAAAGAAAAAGAAATTACTGAGGATGATGAGCGAAAAGTGCAGGATGATATCCAAAAAATAACTGACAAATATGTTAAACAAATTGAAGAAGTCCTGATCGCCAAGGAAATTGATTTGATGGAGATTTAGCTCAAGGCTGTCTTATGAAAAAATCTATGAAGATCGTACCCCCTGTAAATTTTTTGAGCCATGTAGCGATTATAATGGATGGCAATAATCGATGGGCCAATGAGATGGGCTTGTGTGGAATTGAAGGCCATAAAATGGGTGCCGAAAGAATTCGCGATGTTCTCAATGCTGCCGAAAAATACAATATCAGCACACTTACGCTTTTTGGGTTTAGTAGTGAAAATTGGAAGAGACCAAAGACAGAAGTTAAAGCCCTGATGTCCTTGCTGACCTTATACCTCAAGAAGGAATTGAAAAATTTAAAAAAAAAAGGTGTAAAGCTAAGGGTTATTGGCCGCAGAGAACATTTCAGCTCAAAATTAATTAAATTAATTGAGAATACTGAAACTGCAACAGAAAATGGTAAGCGTACTCTGATACTAGCCTTGGATTATGGAGGAAAATGGGAAATCATAGAGGCTGCAAGAAGAATCGCGCAACATGTTGAGTCCGGTCAGTTGAATCCAGATGAGATAACCGAGAATACCATGAACGAAAACATGTGCCTATTCGAGCTGCCTCCTCCTGATGTCTGTATTCGCACGGGGGGGGAGCGGCGAATTAGTAATTTTTTGTTGTGGCACATGGCTTATACAGAACTTTATTTTACAGATTGCTACTGGCCATCTTTTGATGGCGCAGCTTTTGATGCTGCGATGCTTGATTACCAGCAACGACAGAGACGTTTTGGTAAACGAGAAAAAGTATTGTTTGATGCAGAAATTAACAGGAAGTAGATGTGCTTAAAAAGAGAATTACAACAGCCATATTTGTAGCTATAATTTTTAGTGTTGCATTACTTTTTCTCGAGCCCTACGCATTTTCTATTTTTTCAGCAGCCATAATTGTTTATGCGGGCTGGGAATGGGCAAGATTGTCCGGTCTCCTCACTCTTCCTTCAAGGTTGCTCTATACTTTTTTTGTATTAAGCATCTTGATTCTATCAGGCTATATTTTGGGTCTAGCGAAAACAACACCAATTCATTTGGGTGTCGCTAAAGTCTTAATGACTTGGCTCGTTCCGTGGTGGGCGATAGCTCTGTTATGGATCCAGGGGTATCCAAGTAGCGCTGTGCTTTGGGGTAGTCGTTATGTGAGAGGGATCATGGGGCTGCTTGTTTTGGTTCCAACTTGGCTGGCAATAGTAATTTTAATTTCTTTGGGTAATGGAAAATGGTTAGTTTTTGTTGTTGTTTTAATCGTTGCATTTGCTGACATTGGAGCCTATTTTTCTGGCTCCAGATTCGGAAAAAATAAGCTTTCCCCAAATGTAAGCCCCAATAAAACCTGGGAAGGTTTCTTGGGGGCGATAACTGCGAACTTCTGTTTAATTTCCTTTCTTGGGATTTTTTTAAAGTTAAATTTGACGGAATGGTTAATGTTGTTCTTTACCGTAATGGCCACAGTTTTCGCTGCTGTGGTTGGAGACTTACTGGAAAGCATGATGAAGCGCCATCTAGGGGTGAAAGATAGCGGGAATATTTTACCAGGTCACGGCGGTGTTTTGGACCGCGTGGATAGTCTTACTGCTGCACTGCCTGTTTTCACCTTAATTTTTATTTATAGTAGCTTTCAGTTATGAAGGCCAGTTGTAGTAATTTATGCAGACATTAACAGTTCTGGGATCAACAGGGTCTATTGGCGTTAACACTCTAGATATCGTTTCTCAGCACCCAGGTCGATTTAAGATTTTTGCTCTAAGCTGCCATACGAGAGTCGGTGATCTGGCTGCTCAGTGTGAAAAATTCAAGCCTATTTTCGCTGTAGTTTCTGATCCATTAAAAGTAGATTCTTTAAAGACATTACTTAAAAGCTCCTCTCCAAACACAAAAGTTTTATCTGGAGTTGATGGTTTATGTCTTGTGTCTAAAGATTCCTCAGTCGATACAGTAGTGGCAGCCATAGTCGGTGCTGTTGGGCTATTACCAATATTGGAAGCGGCAAATGCGGGAAAAAAGATTTTATTAGCAAATAAAGAATCTTTGGTTATGGCGGGCCCCCTCCTGATGGATGCAGTGCGCCAAGGCGGCGGTATATTACTGCCGATTGATAGTGAACATAACGCCATATTTCAATGTCTTCCCTCTGATTATACAGACACTCAAAGATGCGGCGTTCGTAAAATATTGTTAACCGCGTCAGGCGGACCTTTCAGGTCGGTTAGTTTGGATAGTTTGCGAGCAATGACACCAGACCAGGCTTGCTCTCATCCTAACTGGGCGATGGGTAGAAAAATATCAGTAGACTCTGCAACCATGATGAATAAGGGGCTTGAGTTGATCGAAGCTTGCTGGCTTTTCGGTGTCTCCCCTAGTGAAATAGAGGTTGTTGTCCATCCTCAGAGTATTATTCATTCAATGGTAGAGTATCTAGACGGCTCTATTTTAGCTCAATTAGGGAATCCTGATATGAGGACTCCAATTGCACATGCCATGGCGTGGCCTGAAAGAATTTCTTCTGGAGTGGGCAGCTTGGATATTATTAATGCGGCACGCCTAGATTTTGAGGCGCCAGATTTGTTGCGCTTCCCTTGTTTGGCTTTAGCTATACAGGCTGCCCATAAGGGAGGTAGTGCGCCTATTGCTCTGAATGCCTCCAATGAGGTGGCGGTGGGTGCTTTTCTTGAAAATAAAATTTTATTTACACAAATATCAGAAGTTGTCGCCATAGTCCTGGAAGAAACAGCAATAGTAGAACTAAATTCATTGGATGCTATTCAAAATTGCGATCATCGGTCTCGAGAGCTAGCAGAAAGACTTGTTATAAATCATTTTTAGAAGTAATTTAACTCATAGAAAATTTTTTAATTTAGACTAAAATGGAGGTTTAGTGGATCTACTTCTAACAGTTTTTTATACATTGCTTGCCTTGGTCTTATTAATATCTTTTCATGAATTCGGTCATTTTCTTGTAGCTAGAATTTGCGATGTGAAGGTCATATGTTTTTCTATTGGTTTTGGCCCTAAGATCTTAAGCTGGCGTGATAGCAGGGGGACTGAGTTTGTTGTGTCAGCACTGCCTCTTGGCGGCTACGTTAAAATGGTTGACGAGAGAGAAGGTGACGTACTCTCAAAAGATTTACCTTTTGCTTTTACTCAAAAAACTGTTTGGCAGAGAATGGCTATTGTTTTGGCTGGCCCCGCAGCTAATTTTCTTCTGGCAATTCTTATTTATTGGGTATTATTTCTGCAGGGAGTAACAGGCATAGTGCCCATTATTGGATCAATTTCCCTTGACTCTGTTGCTGAGAAGGCTGGCCTTAAAGTCGGACATCAGATTGTAGCTGTTGATGGAAAGAAAACCCCAACATGGCGTAAATTCCACGAACAACTTTTAGGTCGTATTGGGGAGTCAGGTGTCATTGGCTTTACAGTTAAGTTACCTGGTGAGCCTGCACACTATAAGCATCACGGGCAACTCGAAAACTGGATGGCTGGAGATGAAAGATTAGACCCATTATCAAGTATAGGGGTGGGGCCCTATGTTCCTGTAGTGATCCCTATGGCTAACACCATAATTCCCGGTAGTCCAGCAGCGCAAGCCGGCTTAGTGTCTGGCGATCTTCTGTTGTCTGCTGACAATCTTCCCCTGACAGAGTGGACAGTATGGGTAGCGTATGTTCGTGATCGGCCTGAGGTAACTATAGATATTGAAGTGAAGAGAGAAAATAATGTCTTTTATACAAAAATAACTCCTAAAAAAATTGTATCAGACGCAGGAGATGTTTTTGGTCAAGTAGGAATGTCTGTGAGGCCAGCAGATTGGCCGGAAAGTATGTATTTTAATGTTGAATATGGTCCGCTTGATGCTTTAACTGAGGCATTCATTAGAACCTGGTCCACTTCTGTTATGATTCTGGGCTCAGTTAAAAAGATGCTGATGGGTGACATATCGATAAAGCACTTGAGTGGGCCTATTAGTATTGGCAAAGTGGCCGGCAAGTCAGCTGAGTATGGGCTGGTGGCCTATTTAGGATTTTTGGCCTTACTGAGTATCAGCCTAGGTATTATGAATTTACTGCCAATTCCAGTTCTGGATGGTGGGCATTTTTTGTATTTTTTGATTGAAGCTGTCAAGGGTTCGCCTTTGCCTGAAAAAATTCAGGTGCTGGGCTTTAGGGTAGGTATATTTTTGGTAGTTGGGTTGATGTCGTTAGCCCTGTATAATGACATATTAAATTAATTTTTTGTAGTTAATAGCGCGGGTGGTTGTTTTTAGTGCAATCAGAGTTAAATTAAAAGAGTAGATTGATGTCAATGAAACCCCTTTTCCTTTTTTTATGCCTGCTCGTGGCTTCTCTCAATGTTTGCGCAGAAATATTTCAGATTGAAGATATCAGAGTCGATGGCCTTGAGCGCGTTTCATCAGGCACCATATTCTCCTCACTAACTGTCAGCGTTGGAGATAGCATTGATAGCGACAATATTCGTAATCTTACAAGAGATTTATTTCGATTAGGATTTTTTGATGATATAAAAATTTCTCGCGATGATGGCGTTTTAATCATTTCTGTTTCAGAGAGGCCTGCTGTAGCTAAGTTGATTATTGAGGGCAATACGGCCATTCCAGAGGAGACCTTAATAACGTCTTTGAGTGATGCTGGATTGGCTGAGGGGCAAATTTTTCGTCAGGCCATCCTGGGGGGAATGAGTCAAGAGCTTGAGCGACAGTACGTAAAGCAGGGTAGATATGGTGCTGGTATCGATATAGACGTCGAGGAGCTCCCTCAAAACAGGGTGATAGTAACGATTAAAATAGATGAAGGTGATGTTGCGGCAATATCAGGTATTAATATTGTCGGAAATAAAGATTTCGATGACGATACCCTTAAGATTTTGTTTGAGCTAAAGAAATCTAATTTATTATCTTTTATTGCTCAAGACGATAAATATAATCGAGAGAAGTTAACCGGAGACATAGAAAGACTGGAATCTTGGTATCTCAATAGAGGTTATCTTGATTTTTCAATACAGTCTACTCAGGTAACTATTAGTCCAGATCGCAAGTCAGTCTTTATAACAATAAATATAAGCGAAGGCAGTGTTTATACTGTTTCTGAAATTCTTCTCGCTGGCAATCCTACGATATCTGAGGATGAAGTTAGAGAATTAATTATTCAAAAGAAAGGAGAAACGTTTTCTCAGGTGATTATGACCCGCTCCGCAGAAAGAATTTCTGCCCGGTTAGGTAACGATGGATATGCCTTCGCTGAGGTTAAGGGCGTCACCCAGACCGATGAGAAAGCCAAAACTACTAAATTGACATTCTATATAGCTCCTGGAACCCGGGCCTATGTTAGGCGGATTGAGTTTCGCGGAAATACCAAAACAATGGATGAAGTTTTGCGACGAGAGATGCGTCAAATCGAAGGAGCTACTGCTTCTACTGAGAAGATTGCGTGGTCCGAGAATCGACTGCAGCGAACAGGATTTTTTAAGTCGGTAGAATCTGAAACTCGCCCTGTTCCTGGAGTAAACGATCAAGTCGATGTTTTTTACACAGTGGAGGAGCAGCCCTCAGGGACAGTCGGAGCAAGCTTGGGGTTTGCGCAGACATATGGGCTTACTCTAGGTGCTAATATAGCGGAAAGTAATTTTCTTGGTACCGGTAATAGGTTAAAATTAGGGTTAAGCCAGAATGGTTTCCAGACAAATTTATCCTTGAATTATTCGGATCCATATTTTACAGATGACGGTGTTAGTGCGGGCTTTATAGTTTTTGCACAAAAGAAAGACTATGACGAAGGAAACATATCTAGCTATACGACAGAAAGCCAGGGGGCCTCTACTTCATTCAGTTACCCTATATCTGAAGTTCAAAATATTGGTTTTGGGCTCGGATATGAAAATCTTGAACTTGATTCTGGTGGATACTTTAAGACAGGACTCATGGAAAAATTTCTAGATGAGGAAGGAAAAAATTACCATATATTTACTAGTAATTTAAACTGGGGAGTGTCCACTCTTAATGGCGCAGGTCTTGATGCAACAAGGGGTCAATCGCACAGAGTATCAGCAGAGTTAACTTTGCCAGTGGGCGACCTCAATTATTATAAATTTAACTATGATGGGCAATTTTTTCATTCACTAAGCAGGAATATTACTCTGCATTTACATTCAAATTTTGGCTATGGGGACGGTTACGGTGATACTGAAAATCTTCCATTTTTCAAGAATTTTTACTCAGGAGGTAATGGCTCAGTTCGTGGTTTTGAGCAAAACACACTTGGCCCGAGGGATATCCCTATAACCCCTGGCTACGAACATGAAGCCGAGCCTTTTGGCGGCAATGTTGTTGTGGAAGGTACAGCAGAAGTTTTATTCCCTATGCCATTTTTGAAGGACAAAAGACTTGTTCAAATGACTGTCTTCATGGACGCTGGTAATGTCTTTTCCGATGATTGTGGAAACGTTTCAGAGGACTTTTGTCAAGAGCCAGATTTAGCAGACTTGAGATATTCTATGGGTATTGGGGGTACATGGAAGAGCAGTTTTGGCCCCATATCTGTGAGTTTTGCAGTGCCTTTTAATACAGAAAAAGAGGACGAAAAAGAAACATTCCAGTTCAATATGGGTGGTGGATTTTAAGGTGTAGTAGGGACCCGCATAAAAAATAATAATTAGACTTAAATTTAAAGGAGAAGAAAGTGCGTATAGCAAATATATTAATATTGATCTTGGCGGCATTAGTTTCAGTAAACGTGACTGCAGAGCAGCCCATTATGAAGATAGGCATTGTAGCTCCAGATGCTGCGTTGTTTAATACCGAATATGCTTTAGCTGAGTTTAAAAAAATAGAAACAAGTAAAGAATTTTTAGCCATGAAATCGAAGTTTGATAATTTATTGGAGGAAGTTAAAAAATTAAACACAGAGATGGAAAATAAGGGCATGACGTGGTCTGCTCAGCAGAATGAAGATGCTCAAAAAAATATGGGGTTTCTCAGGGCAGATATAGAGCTAATTCAGAAAAAACTTCAATCTGAGCAAAAAGCATTACAGTCAAGAGTTGTGAAAGCCATGGAAGATAAGATCAAAGAGGCCCTGCAAGAAATGATTAAGGAGGAAGAAATAACACTCCTTCTTAGAAAAGATACAGCTATCTTTGGTGGTGCGAATGTAGATTACACATCAAAGCTGATCGATCGACTTAACAAAAAAATGAAGTAATTCCCTTGAGCGAAAGGAATATGTTAAAGCAGACAAAAAATGCCTAGTTATTCATTAGATTGCATAGCTAAACATATAGAGGCAGAGCTAGTAGGTGACAGTCAATATAAAATTTCTGGCTTAAATACTATACAGGCAGCAGATTCGACAGAATTAACATTTTTGGCGAATCCTCTTTATGGGCAGTTTTTGTCTTGCACTAAAGCAGGGGCAGTAATTATTTCGCGATCAGGCTTATCGGATTATTCTGGTAATGCGCTTGTTGTGGACTCTCCTTACCTTGCTTATGCGCTGGTGTCAGCACTTTTTAATAAAACACCTGTTATGGTAGCAGGCATCCACCAAACAGCAGTTATTGCGGCTAGCGCTAAAATTTCCAAGACTGCCGCGATAGGCCCGAATGTAGTACTTGGAGAAAATGTGATTATTGGCGCCAATTGCCAGGTGGGCGCTAATACTACGATAGGCGACCACTCTATTCTTGGGGATTTTTGCAAAATTTATTCAAATGTTTCTATTTATCATGGAGTTACCATAGGTAGTGATACCATTGTGCATAGCGGCGCTGTTATTGGGGCAGATGGATTTGGTTTTGCTAACAACTCAAATCATTGGACAAAAATCCATCAGTTGGGCGGAGTCGTTATAGGCAAGAGAGTAGAAATTGGTGCTTGCACCACTATAGACAGAGGAACCCTGGGCGATACCATTATTGAAGATGGTGTAATTTTCGATAATCATGTGCAAATTGCTCATAATGTATACGTTGGTGAAAATACAGCTATTGCCGGATGTTCCGGTATAGCAGGAAGTACGGTAGTGGGTAAAAATTGTATTTTTGCCGGACAAACTGGAGTATCAGGTCATTTGAACATTTGCGATAACGTTCAAATTACTGGCGGCAGCATTGCCAGACAATCAATATCTGAGCCGGGCTCCTATTCATCAGGAATGATGCTGACTCATACGAAAAAATGGAAAAAAAATGCAGTTCGTCTCAACGAGCTAAATGACCTTGCTCAGCGACTTAATGTATTAGAAAAAAAGATATAACTTTCGGTGTTATTTTACTTTTTAGGTACCTAGAGATAATTTAATGGATATAAATGATATAAAGAAGCGCTTACCCCAAAGATACCCATTCCTTTTGCTGGATCGTGTTGTAGAAATAGACCCGGGTGAAAGAATTTTAGCCTACAAAAATATTACAGCTAACGAGGATATTTTTAATGGACATTTTCCTAATACACCAATTTTTCCGGGGGTAATGATTATCGAAGCAATGGCTCAAGCAGCAGGAGTACTAGGTTTTGTCACTGCTGATAAGTATGCAGACGATGATGTGCTGTATTTGTTTGCTGGAGTGGACGGTGTTCGCTTCAAGCGCCAGGTCATACCTGGAGATAGGCTGACGTTAGAAGCAAAAGTTGACTCGGTGAAGCGAACAATTTGGCGATTCAAATGCAGGGCAACCGTTGATGACGAATTAGCCTGCGAGGCCACCATACTCTGTGCCTTGAAGTCGACCTGAAGATTATGTCCCTTATTAGCTCAAATGCAATCATTCACCCTACTGCAGAATTGGCCGAAGACGTCGAAGTTGGACCCTGGACCATTATAGGCGCTAATGTCAAAATTGGAGCCGGCAGCGTGATCCATTCTCATGTTGTCATAAAAGGCCCAACTGTTATAGGCAAAAACAATCGTATTTTTCAGTTTTCTACCATAGGTGAGGATACACCAGATTTGAAGTATGCAGGAGAGTCCACTCGGCTAGAAATAGGTGATAATAATACTATTCGCGAGGGGGTTACGATTCACAGAGGGACCGTCCAAGATAATAGTTTAACCTTTATTGGTAGCAATAATTTGATGATGGCCTATGTGCATATAGGCCATGACTGCGTGGTGGGAAATAACTGTATTTTGGTCAACAATGCGTCCCTCTCCGGGCATGTTAATTTAGGTGACTGGGCAATTCTTTCGGGCTACGTGCTAGTACATCAATTCGTCTCTATTGGAGCACATACTTTAATTGGGCCGGCAGCATTTTTACCCCAAGATGTCCCTGCTTATGTTATTGCATTCGGCTCTCCCGCAGAACCTAAAACTATTAATTCAGTGGGTCTTAGGCGTAGAGGTTTCAGCAAGAATGCCATTTTGGCGATCAAGCAGGGGTACAAAATACTTTACCGCCAAGGACTTTCTCTAGATGATGCGCTGACAAAGCTTCATGTGCTTGCATCGCAACATTCTGAGGTTAATCTATTGTTAGATTCAGTAAAAACGTCTTCACGCGGAATTATTCGCTAAGCTATGATTCAGCCCTATAAAATAGGAATGGTTGCAGGGGAATCTTCCGGTGATCAGTTGGGCGCTGGGCTAATTTGCGCACTAAAAGTCTATTATCCTGATGCAATTTTCGAGGGAATAGGTGGCTCGAAGATGACCAAAGAGGGTTTTGTGTCACTGTTTCCCATCGACAGGCTTTCTGTGATGGGGTTTATTGAGCCATTAAAAAGACTACCAGAATTATTTCGAATTAGAAAAAATTTATTTCAGTACTTTTGTGATGGAAAATTTGATCTCGTAGTGGGTATTGATTCTCCAGACTTCAATCTTGGTCTAGAGGAAAAATTACGGAATAAAGGTATTAAAACTGCCCATTACGTAAGCCCTTCCGTATGGGCATGGAGGCAAGGTAGAGTTAAAAAAATTGCTCGCGCTGTCGACCTAATGATCACATTGCTTCCTTTTGAAAAATTTTTCTATCAGCAGCATGGCATACCTGTAGTGTGTGTTGGGCACCCCTTGGCGGAAGAGCTTCCAATACAGGGAGAAAAAAATAAAGCGCGTCAAGCATTAGGGTTAAATGATGGGCCAGTTCTAACATTAATGCCTGGAAGTAGAGCATCAGAAATACAGAAGCTGGGGAGTTTATTTTTAAATGTAGCGCAACACTGCAAGAATAGCTTGCCTGGTTTACAGGTGATTATTCCTGCCGCTACTCTAGAGCGAAAATCCCAGTTAGGTCAAATATTGGACAATCATCCATTGCTGGAAGTGGTGCTTTTGGACGACCAGTCACTCCTAGCAATGGCTGCAGCAGATGTAGTGCTACTTTCATCGGGTACGTCGACGCTAGAGGCTATGCTTTTAAAAAAACCCATGGTGGTAGCTTATCGCTTAGGAAGGCTAACTTATGCCTTGGTTTCAAGAATGGTGAAAGTTAAATATGTAGCGCTACCAAACCTTCTTGCAGGCGAACCGTTGGTTCCAGAATTCTTGGAAAAGAACGCAACTATAAAAAATCTTTCAGATGCAGTGATGAGATTTTTTGAGCACCCTGAGCAGGTAGAAAAGTTACAAAAAAGGTTTATAGCTATTCATGAGTCATTAAAATGTGGTGGCAATGAAGCAGCAGCTAAAGCTCTGGTGGCCCTGATTGTTGCCTCTTAGGTATGGATGACTGTTATTTTTTGTAGTCTGTTAGAGTCACTAAACATTTAAAATGGATTGAGAGTTTGAGTGTAGTATTTACTGAAAATAAAGTACTTAGATTAGCATATCGAGGTTCGTTGCTTGCTGGCGTTGATGAGGCTGGCAGAGGCCCCTTGGCTGGAGATGTCTTTTCTGCTGCAGTTATTCTTCACCCAGAAAATATTATTTTTGGGCTTGCAGACTCAAAGAAACTCTCTGAGAAACGTCGCCAAGAGTTAGCTGTTGAAATTAAAGAAAAAGCACTGTGCTGGAATATAGCGCGATCTACGGTGAAAGAAATAGATCGCTTCAATATACTTGAAGCAACCATGATGGCTATGGAGCGTGCCGTTGAAGGACTAAAGATAGATCCAGAGCATGTTGTGGTTGATGGAAATCGTTTGCCATCATGGCGCTATGCTTCAGAGTCTATCATTAGGGGTGATGACAAGATTCCCTCTATTAGCGCAGCATCAATTCTTGCCAAGGTTCACAGAGACGAAGAAATGATCGCTTTTGATAAGCTATATCCAGGTTATGGGTTTGATTGCCATAAAGGCTACGGAACAAAAAAACATTTTGAGGCTATAGAGAGATTGGGCCCAAGCCTTATACATAGAAAATCCTTTGAGCCCGTTAAGAGTATGGATGCTTAAATACTGCAACCGTCTTTGTATAATTATTCTTTTTATATGATCATAGGGATTGATGCAGTAGGATAAGTAGTCCATTTCGATCTGTGTTAAGTCGTAAATTTATACAACGCAAGATATATTTAGCCTTAGGTATTAGGGCATTTTATAGGTTTAATTTTTTATGTCTGCGCCTTCATTTATCCATCTCCGTCTGCATAGCGAGTATTCTCTTGTTGACGGTCTTGTGCGTATAAACCCCCTAGTGAATAGGGCGGTTGAGCTAGGCATGCCTGCTATTGCTCTCACAGATATTACAAACTTCTTTGGTCTGATTAAATTTTATAAAGCAGCACATCTTGCCGGAATAAAACCTATTTGTGGCGCTGACCTCCGTGTTCGAAGCAATATTGAGGGCATTAAGCCATTTGATCTTACATTCCTAGTGATGAATTTACAGGGTTATCAAAACTTAACAAGACTGATCTCTCGTGCTTACCAGGAGGGACAAGTGCATGGTGAGCCTTTGGTTCAAAAGCACTGGATCGAAGAATCATCAGAAGGCTTGATTGTGCTTGGCGGACATCAAAGTGATATTGGACAAGCATTATTGTCTGGGAACAACAAGCAGGCCGAGGAGTGCTTGCAAAGCTGGCTTGGCGTCCTACCTGAGCGATTTTATTTGGAGCTGAATAGGACTGGACGGCCAGGCGAAGAGGATTTTATTCATAATGCAGTGCAGCTTTCTTCGATGTTTGGTTGCCCTTTAGTCGCCACCAACGATGTTAGATTCCTTGATCCTAGTCATTTCGAAGCCCATGAGTCTAGAGTCTGTATTGGCCTAGGGTATGTGTTAGATGATCCTAGGAGGGTTCACACATATAGCGACGAACAATACCTTCGTTCAGTAGGCGAAATGACTGAACTTTTTAACGATATACCTGAAGCTATTGACAATACAATAGAGATTGCCTTGCGATGCAATCTGGAGCTTAAGCTAGGGGAAACTTTCCTGCCTGAATATCCTATCCCAGAAGGGCTCACGAAGGATGCATTTTTTGAAAAACTATCTGTAGAAGGGCTAGAAAAACGCCTCTCAAAAATACTCGGCACTCCTGACAAAAGTCTGGAGAAAAAAAGAAAAGTATATTTCGATCGACTTCACTTTGAACTTGGAATTATTATTAAAATGGGCTATCAGGGCTACTTTTTGATAGTCATGGATTTTATTCAGTGGGCCAAAAAAAATGATATTCCTGTGGGCCCCGGTCGAGGTTCTGGGGCCGGCTCTTTAGTTGCTTACACCCTTGGTATTACAGATATTGATCCTTTGCAGTATGGCTTACTTTTTGAGAGATTTTTGAATCCAGAGCGGGTTTCTATGCCAGATTTCGATATAGATTTCTGCATGGACAATCGCGATAGGGTTATTTCGTATGTTTCAGATCGATACGGCCGTGATGCTGTTTCTCAAATTATCACCTTTGGAAAGATGGCAGCTAAAGCTGTAGTTCGTGATGTAGCAAGAGTCCAGGGCAAGCCTTACGGTCTAGCAGACAGATTATCCAAAATGATTCCCGCTGACATTGGGATGACTCTTGAAAAGGCTGTCGAGCAAGAAAATATCCTGAAAGATTTTTTAGCTAGCAGCGAAGAGGCTCAAGAAATATGGGATATGGCACTTCAGCTTGAGGGCGTTACTCGGAATGCAGGCAAGCATGCTGGAGGTGTTGTTATTGCGCCAACAAAGCTTACAGATTTTTCTCCGTTATATTGCGATGAATCTGGAGAGGGTCTTGTTACGCAGTTTGATAAGGATGATGTAGAAAGCGCAGGCTTGATAAAGTTTGATTTTTTGGGGCTAAGAACACTCACGATAATAGATTGTGCCGTAAAAATGGTAAATCAGCGGGGACAGAATACAAAAAATGAGCCCCTTGTAATTAATGATATCTCATTAGATGACTCCTTAACGTACACCCTTATACAGAAAGGCGAGACAACTGCTGTATTTCAGTTAGAGTCTCAAGGCATGAAAGATTTAATGAAGCGTGTAGAGCCCAATTCTTTTGAGGATATTGTGGCGTTGGTGGCTTTATATAGACCTGGTCCGCTTGAGTCTGGCATGGTGGATGACTTCGTTGATCGTAAACATGGAAGAGCAAAAGTTGCTTATCCTGATGAAAAATTTCAACACGAAAGTCTTAGACCGATCTTAGAGCCCACTTATGGCATCATTGTATACCAAGAGCAGGTAATGCAGATCGCTCAAACCCTTGCTGGATATACCTTGGGTGAAGCAGACCTTTTGCGCCGCGCCATGGGTAAGAAGAAGCCAGAAGAGATGGCGAAACAGCGAGAAATTTTTGAAGTAGGCGCACAAAATCAAGGCATTGATCCTAGCCTTGCTATAAAAATATTTGATTTAGTGGAAAAATTTGCTGGATATGGTTTCAATAAGTCTCATTCCGCCGGATACGGCCTCCTTGCTTACCAAACTGCTTACCTGAAAGCACATTATTTGCCTGAATTTATGGCAGCAGTCTTGTCTGCTGACATGCAAAATACAGACAAGGTGGTAAAGTTGATTGAAGAGTGCGGCAATCGAAACTTAGTACTGCTGTCCCCAGATGTTAATCGAAGCACCTTCTATTTTGCAGTCTCTGGTCAGGGAGAGGTGATCTATGGGCTTGGGGCTATCAAAGGCTTAGGTAAGGGTCCTGTCGATAGCATTATCTCTGCAAGAGATAATGGTGGAGACTTTGTTAGCTTGTTTGATTTTTGCTCAAGGGTAGATGGAAAAAAAATCAATAAACGCTCTCTAGAAGCGCTTATCCGTTCAGGGGCAATGGATAGTATAGGGCCAATTGGTGAGATAGGGTTTAAGCGTGCAGTTATGCTGGCAGCAATGAGTGAGGCAGTGAAGATGGCTGAGCAACGGACTCATAATACTGCTAGCGGGATGACAGATCTTTTTGGAGACAAAGCGTTAGAGTTATCTTCTGAATTTGGGTACAAGAATTTTAATGACATTCGTTGTGAGACTGTCAAGGAAAGGTTGGGGGGAGAGAGGGATACCCTAGGATTATATTTATCTGGGCACCCAGCTGATGAGTATATCGATGAGTTGGATGGCTTTATCAGGCATCGTATCTATGAATTAAAACCAGAAAAATCTACCCAGACTGTTGCGGGCTTGGTTGTGGGTACAAGAATGATCAGAACACGAAGTGGCGACAATATGGCCATTATTTCGCTCGACGACAAAAGTGCTCGAATTGAGGTAGCAGTTTTTTCTGATGTTTTCAGTAGCTGCCGTGAAAAAATTAATAAAGATGAATTTTTAGTGGTAAAGGGACAGGTATCTATAGATGATTATACTGGTGGAGTTAAAATGCGAGCAGATCAAATTAACACTTTGTATGAGGCCCGACTAAATCATTTAAAAGGTATTGTTATTGACTTAAGCAATGAGGATCTTCAAGAGTTTACTATTCTTGATATTTCTGAAATTATGCTTCCATATAATGAAGGAAAATGTCCAGTCCGCATTTGTTATAGTAACCCTAAAGCTTTATGCGAAATAGCCCTAGATAAAAAATGGCTAGTATCTCCTAAGGATGAACTGTTGCAGAAATTAAAAGAGATAGTTGGTAGCGAGATGGTGCACTTAAGATTCTAGGCATGCTGACAGCATTTCCAGGTTAAAGATTAAGTGCCAGCAGGGCTTATAGCCAAGCAATAAATCTTAACTTTTATTTATTTAATTAGAAATTTACTCCCGACACGATATGTGTTTTTATCTAGCAAATTTTTTGGACTTGAAGTTTTGTCTTTTTTGGTATAAATATTATGGATGACAGCATTACATGAACTTAAATTTTTTGGACTTTGAGCAACCTATTGCGGAGCTGGAAGCGAAGATTGAAGAGCTTCGCTTGGTGGGCAACGATAGCGATATCAACATTACCGAGGAAATCATCAGGCTTGAAGAAAAAATTCAAAAACTTACTAAGAAAATATATTCAGGCCTCACCTCTTGGCAAACTGTCCAGATTGCAAGACACCCTCTTAGGCCACATGCTACGGATTATATAAGTCGGGTTTTTACTGATTTTGATGAACTGCATGGCGACAGGCATTTTGGAGATGACAAGGCCATCATAGGGGGCATAGGAAGATTGGTTGATAAGCCAGTTGTTATTATCGGCGAAGAGAAAGGCAGAGGTGTTAATGAAAAAGTATATAGAAATTTTGGGATGCCGAAGCCTGAAGGGTATCGCAAAGCCTTACGTTTAATGGAGATGGCTGAACGCTTCAAGATGCCTGTTATCACACTAATTGATACACCTGGGGCATATCCAGGAATTGATTCTGAGGAGCGCGGAATTAGTGAGGCTATAGCCAGAAATCTTGCAGTTATGTCCCGCTTAAAGACACCTGTAATATGCACTGTTATCGGTGAAGGTAGTTCTGGCGGCGCATTAGCTATCGGCGTTGGTGATCACCTTAACATGCTCCAATACTCTACTTATTTTGTTATTTCACCGGAAGGTTGTGCAAATATCATCTGGAAAACCTCAACTAAAGCTTCTGAAGCAGCCGAAGCGATGGGTGTTACATCTACAATTTTACAAGAACTAGGAATAATAGATGAAACTATTTCTGAGCCCAATGGTGGTGCTCATCGTAATATTGAGACTATGGCGGCTAGCCTCAAAAAGTGCTTGATTAGACAGGTCGATGAGCTTACTGAAATTCCTATTAATGAACTGCTTGAGAAGCGCTATAGGCGTTTGATGAGTTATGGTAATTAATAAAGTATGTTTAATTACAAAAAAGGAGTATTGCTGGACGTTTTTTTGAAGCCCCTCTGTTTTATTTGTCAGTTCCGTTAGGCCTTACATGTTCTATTGTGGTTGAAAAATATATAATTTTTTTAGCGCAGTATTTATTTTATTGTCATTTCTTTTGATTGCCAGTAATGTTGTACTTTAGTTTAAAATTGCAGAACTTAATGTCGTTTCAATCCTCTCATCTTTTTAGATATCTTCCCAAGTTTAACAATGCTGAGCACCTTTATGTTGCCTATAGTGGTGGATTGGATTCTCATGTGCTGCTTCACGCAATGGTTTCTTTGGTTGGACTAAAATCTTTTACCGCAATCCATATTAATCATCAATTGTCCATAAATGCAGATAACTGGCAGCAACATTGCAAAGACTGCTGCTCCAAATTGGGAGTACCTCTAATTGTCGAGACTATCAAGGTTGAAAATAACGGTTTTGGCTTAGAGCAGGCCGCGAGAGAGATTCGTTATGGTATCTTTAGAAAATTACTAGATAAGACTGATTTATTGCTGTTTGCTCACCATGCTGACGATCAGGCTGAGACAGTTCTTTATAGGTTACTTCGTGGTGCTGGCACAAAAGGCTTGTCCGGAATGCCCATATCTAGGCCATTGGGTCTTTGGGGGCTACTCAGACCATTGCTAACATTTTCTCGAGCTGACCTTGCATCCTATGCTTCCATTCATGGCTTGGAATGGATAGAAGATGAAAGTTATAGAGATGTAAGCTTCGATAGAAATTTTTTGCGACATAAAGTGTTGCCGATAATATCCGAACGCTGGCCTGACTGTTCATCTAAACTGAATCATACTGCAAATCTTTGTGCAGATTCGGACCATTTGGCAGAGGTTCTGGCTATACAAGACTTTGCTGGCATATCTGAAAAGTCTGAACGCATCGGTTGGAGTATTCCTATTGATAACCTTGCATGTCTGGAGGAGTCAAGACAAGCAAATGTGCTGCGCTATTGGGTCTCCATACATAAATTGCCATCACCTAGATATAGTGTTATTAGGACAGTTTTAAATGAAATGCTATTGGCGCGTCCTGATGCTAAGCCTTTAATAGTCTGGGTCGGAGTACAATTGCGACGGTTTAAAAAGAGATTATACCTCTTGCCAGCAGATTCTAGTGACTCAAATCACCATGTAATCGATACAGGAGAATTGGCAGTAACTATGCAGCCAGGTATAAAATGGGATGGAATTAATCAGATTATGCTGCCTAATAAGGGAAATATATCGACAAAGTTATTAAGCACCGGGGGATTGAGAATATCCAAGCAGTGCGACATAGAGATTCGCTTCCGTGTTGGCAGTGAGCGCTGCAAGCCATTCGGACGCAATGGCTCCAGTACACTAAAAAAATTACTTCAAGAGTATGCTCTTGAGCCTTGGCTTCGCAGCAAGGTGCCACTTATTTATATTGATGGGAAGTTGGCAGCTGTTGGCGACCTGTGGGTTTGCGATGGATTTTTTGCCTCACCAAATGAGTTCGGTGTTGAACTACAGTGGCGATTTTTTTAGCAGCCTACATTGTAGTAATAGATTGAGACAATCAGCCATCTCTGGTAGTCTAATTTACCATCATAACAACTAAAATAGTTGCCCTTCTGCTCTTGAAATAATTTTTTATTTTGATGATTTGGGGCCTATTTTTTTCAAAAATATAGCTTAATCCGGCTATTTACGTTGCGCCTAGTGTACTGACAGGGATCTAAATGACGCGTTATATATTTATTACAGGTGGTGTTGTATCTTCTTTAGGGAAGGGTATTGCAGCAGCCTCACTGGGTTCAATTCTTGAGGCCCGAGGCCTGAATATTACGATTCTTAAGCTGGCTCCATACCTGAATGTCGACCCCGGAACCATGAGCCCTTCACAACACGGAGAGGTTTTTGTAACTGAAGATGGCGCTGAAACCGACCTTGACCTTGGGCACTATGAGCGTTTTTTGTCTTCGAAAATGTGTAAACGAAATAATTTTACTAGCGGAAAGGTATACGAAACAATTCTTCGTCATGAGCGCCGAGGCGATTACCTTGGGGCTACGGTGCAAGTAATCCCTCATGTTACAGATGAAATAAAGAGACGTATTTTAGCTGGTGGTGAAGATTATGATGTAGCTATTGTTGAAATTGGTGGCACAGTTGGGGATATTGAATCACAACCTTTTCTTGAGGCTATACGACAATTAAAGCTAGATCTTGGGTTCGGTCATTCTATCCTTATTCATCTGACACTTATCCCTTATATTGCTACAGCAGGGGAAACTAAAACTAAACCAACACAACATTCTGTTAAGGAACTCAGATCTATTGGCCTGCAGCCAGATGTCTTG
>CAWUVO010000086.1:0-3169 GCA_963925965.1 uncultured Porticoccus sp.
TATCACCCCAAATCAAGCTTTTTCAGTACAAGCGCAGTATCAAGAGTTAGCCTACACCAAGACTAGTTCTAAGACTCTTTACTTTAATTACACAGTAGGGTTTTAACTACTCATCATAGTGGTGCAGATAAATGTAGCAATCTAGTCTGGCTAGGTGTTTGTATGGCAATACGTAACTTGGTCTAGTTTTATTACCTTTGCAGCCAGTAGTGCTTTAAAACAAATCAACCTAATCAGCACAGAGGGTCGTGGATATACCACGCCCCTCTAATTCTTAAATCTGCAGTAAATGAAAAACTACCATTTTTATCAAACAGGTAATTTTTTATATTAAAAAATTTAATAATTAAATAATAGTTCTACTAATTTTTTAATGCCTGGTTTTAAGAAATTCTCTTTTTTTACTCAATGTAGTTTTTTTACAATCTTTTAAATTTAAGCATTTTTCTATATACTATGTGTTAATAATAAGATGACAATCGCCGTCTAGTCAGTAGTTAGCAATGAGCGATTCAGCAAGCATCAACTGCCTTCTGAGGGGCCAAAAATGACCAAAGAAATCTCTAAAATAATCTATACAAAAACAGATGAAGCGCCAGCATTAGCAACATACTCCTTGCTACCCATTGTCAATGCATTTACCAAGGCAGCAAGCGTTGTAGTAGAAACGTCAGATCTTTCTCTAGCAGCTCGAATTCTATCTGCATTTCCGGAAAAACTTAAGGGAGAACAAAGAGCAAACGATGCACTGCATGAGCTAGGAGAGCTAACACAAGATCCAAATGCCAACATTATTAAACTACCAAATATAAGCGCTTCTATTCCGCAACTACAAGAAGCCATTATCGAACTTCAATCAAAAGGTTATGATATTCCCGACTACCCAGAAAGCACTAAAACTCCTGAAAGCATAGCTATAAAAAATAAATATGCGAAAGTCCTCGGCAGTGCTGTAAATCCAGTACTACGAGAAGGAAACTCCGATCGCAGAGCCCCAGGAGCAGTAAAACAATTTGCTCGCAAGCATCCTCATCGTATGGGTAAATGGAGTCAATCTTCACGTACGCATGTGGCTCACATGAGAAGTGGAGACTTTTACAGTAGCGACATAGCCACAACGATGAAGAATGCTGAGACGGTTAGCATTGAGCTAGTCGATAGTTCAGGAAAAAAAACCCTACTTAAAGACAATATTGCTGTTCAGAAAGGTGAGCTAGTAAGTGCTATGTTTATGAGCGTCAAAGCGCTCCGAAAGTTCCTAGATGAAGAAATGGAAGGTGCTAGAAAAGCAGACCTGCTGTTCTCTTTGCACCTTAAAGCGACAATGATGAAAGTATCTGATCCTATTATTTTTGGACATGCTGTCACCGTGTACTATGAAAATGCATTTGAAAAGTACGCTTCCACACTAGCTGACCTTGAAGTGAATCCTAACGATGGTGTCGGCAGTGTCTTCAAGAAAATTGATCAACTCCCTTATTCTAAGCGAGTAGAGGTTGAAACAGAATTTCGTCGATGCTATGAAATACGGCCAGAGATGGCCATGGTTGACTCTGATAGAGGTATAACTAATTTACATGTTCCCAGCGATATTATAGTTGACGCCTCGATGCCTGCAATGATTCGCGATGGCGGTATGATGTGGAATGCACACGGCAAGCTAAGATCCACAAAAGCAGTCATTCCAGATACTAGTTACGCCACCATTTATCAAGAAGTTATTAATTTTTGCAAGCATCATGATGCATTTGACCCTACAGCTATGGGTACCGTGCCTAATATCGGTCTTATGGCTCAAAAAGCTGAAGAGTATGGTTCTCATGACAAAACATTTGAAGCGCCTGCAAATGGCACCATACGCATCGTCACCAAGAGCGGAGAAGTAGTACTTCAGCATGAAAATATTGAAAAAGGTGATATATGGCGAATGTGTCAGGCTAAAGATGCGCCTATTCAAGATTGGGTGAAACTAGCTGTAAAAAGAGCGAGGGCCAGTGACATGCCTGCAATTTTCTGGCTTGATGCTAAGCGTGGACATGATGCTCAAATGATAGAAAAAGTGAAAAGATATCTAAAAGACCATGACACAGAAGGTCTTCGAATTGAAATCATGACCCCAGAAAGAGCCATACGCCTAACCATGGAAAGACTGAAAGGCGGCAAAGACACCATTTCCGTTACAGGCAATGTATTACGCGACTATTTAACTGACCTATTTCCTATCTTAGAATTAGGCACTAGCGCAAAAATGCTTTCTATTGTGCCACTAATGGCAGGTGGAGGACTTTTTGAAACAGGAGCCGGAGGCTCAGCACCAAAACATGTTCAACAATTTGTCGAGGAAGGTCACCTACGATGGGACTCGCTAGGTGAATTCCTCGCATTGACTGTCTCTTTAGAAGATATTGCGATCAAAACAGGTAACCCAAAAGCACAAATTTTGGCAGACTCGCTTGATAGGGCAACAGGTCGACTCCTAGAAACAGGGAAGTCGCCCTCTCGCAAGGTTTGTGAGCTTGATAATAGGGGTAGTCACTTTTATCTAGCCTTGTACTGGGCTGAAGATCTAGCAGCACAAAAAGATGATGCCGACCTTCAAAAGATATTCCATGAGCTATCACAAAAACTTCGCGATAATGAACAGCTTATTGTCGAAGAGCTTATTGCTTGCCAGGGAGGAAAGATCGACATTGGTGGATACTACCAGCTTGATCCAGTCAAAGTTGAGAAGGCTATGCGTCCAAGCGAGACTTTAAATACATTATTGAGCAATGTTTCATAAGCAGTCTTTTTGAGCTGATATTAGCCTTAATTGATGATTTTTCGGCCCTGGGTGGAATAAAGCCTACCAAGAACTGAAAAATTTAATCCAAAACCTATGGATGAAAAGCTAATGATTCCTAATACTTTACTTTCGATTATTCTGCTAACCTCAATTATGTTGATTGGGGTATCGCCAGCGCAATCTGAAAGATTTGCCCTGGGTGATTTACCTATACCTGATACTGCTGGTAATATTTATGTCCAGAAACTTTCTAGTGATAGTCATTCAACTGATTTTTTAATCGTCATAAAAAGCCATGTTCCGCTTCATAAGCATGCTGATCATACAGAAACTATCTACGTATTAGAGGGCACAGGGGAATTTCAAGAAGGCAACAAATACCTT
>CAWUVO010000087.1:0-3229 GCA_963925965.1 uncultured Porticoccus sp.
AATGCCTGCAGACAAAGCAAAAGCATGGTTTGGCGCCACACCTCCAGATTTAACTTTAGTTGCTAGAGCTCGCTCTCCCGAGTGGATCTATACATACCTTAGAAATTTTTATTCAGATCCAAGCCGTCCTCTTGGCGTAAATAATAAAGTATTTAAAGATGTCGGTATGCCCCATGTTTTGTTAGATCTTCAGGGTTTGCAAGAATGCGCCCCCGGGCCAGTTTTTGCTGCAAACGGGGGCATTAAGCGGGACCCTTTAACTAGAGCTGAAATCTTAGACGACCCGTGCGGTCGCTATGCTCTTTCCGAAGAAGGCAATCTTTCCCCTGAAGATTTTGATGGGGCGATTTTTGATCTGGTTAATTTTTTAACATACGTTGGTGAACCCATGGCTGAAGACCGCAAGAGAATTGGTGTCTATGTGCTACTCTTTCTTGCATTTCTATTCATCTGGGTTTGGCTTTTAAATCGCGAATACTGGAAAGATCTCCATTAGTACCTGCTTGGGCGGCAAATTCAGCTGCTCTTTTATTCATAATTATAACTGAGGTTTTATTATGGGGATTGTTGCAAAACGATCATCTATGACATTTTATTCTGATCCGACTTGCCATTATAGCCATCGGGTTCGTATTGTCTTGGCAGAAAAAGGAGTTACTGTTGACATCGAGGATGTCGATAATTTAGCTATCCCAGAAGAAGTCTTGGCACTTAATCCTTATGGTGTGCTCCCTACACTTATTGATCGTGAGCTGGCTTTGTATGAGACAAAGGTAATGATGGAGTATTTAGATGAGCGTTTTCCTCACCCTCCATTGCTTCCAGTCTATCCTGTAGCGAGAGCTTTAAGTCGTCAGTTTATGTTTCGTATAGAAAAAGACTGCAGTGCCCAGGTAGATAAAATTGTTGACTCTCCTGAGGGCCCAATTACAGAAAAGGCTCGCAAAGAACTACAAGATAGCCTTGTCAGTCTTGCTCCAATTTTTTCAGATTTACCTTATTTTATGAGCGAATATTTTACTTTGGTAGATTGTTGTTTGGGCCCCATTTTGTGGCGATTGAAGAGCTTGGGTGTAGACTTGCCCAGTAATCGACAAACAAAGCCGCTTCATGACTATATGGCGCGTATTTTTGAGCGTGCATCTTTTCAAGAAAGTTTGTCTGAAGTCGAAAGAGAAATGGAATAACAAACAGTATCAGTTTTTGCATGGGATGGATCGTTAGTAATTAATATTTATCAGCTATGATTATGACATCAAATAAGCCTTACTTAATTCGAGCAATATACGAGTGGATTGTTGATAACAATCTAACACCCTATATGTCTATTGATGCGTACCATCCAGGAGTTGAGGTGCCGCAAAGCTATGTAAGTGATGGCCAGATAGTGCTTAATTTGGTGCCTCGTGCTATTACGAATTTGCTAATGGACAATGAGAAAATTTCATTTAGCACGCGTTTTGGCGGAGCTCCTTGTGATATTTTTTTGCCGATTCAGTCTATAGTTGGAATTTACGCACAAGAAAATGGCCAAGGGATGATCTTTCAAGAGGAAGACTCGAAAAATCCGGAACCGTCGGGCCCAACCTCCGTTAAATCAGCGCCGCCATCGAAAAAGTTGCCTAAAGGCCATGGCTCTTCTGATGCAAACAAAAAACCCTCCTTGAGGATAGTGAAATAGAGAATTTAATTATGTCTGATCCAGTTGTAATAGTTGGCATGGCTAGAACGCCTATTGGTAGCATGCAGGGCCAGTTTTCTGGAGTCTCTGCAGTAGAGCTGGGTGCGGCGGCTATAAAAGCTGCTGTTGAGCGCTCCGGAGTCCCTTTGGACGCAATTGATTCTGTTGATATGGGATGCGTGTTGTCTGCAGGGCTTAGACAAGCACCAGCAAGACAGGCCACAATAGGTGCGGGACTTCCAGTTAGGGTCAGGGCCACCACTATTAATAAGGTTTGCGGTTCTGGCATGAAAGCTGTTATGAGCGCATATGACGGCCTGACTCTTGGTCGTGCAGATGTAGCTATTGCAGGCGGGATGGAGAGCATGACAAATGCCCCATATCTCATGTCACAGGGTAGAGGCGGCTATCGTTTTGGTGATGCTACTATTTATGATCATATGACGATGGATGGCTTAGAGGATGCTTATGCTAAAAGTGCTATGGGGCTTTTTGCTGAAGAAACTTGTAGTAAGTATCAGTTTACTCGCGAGGAGCAAGATGCGTTTGCTATTACTTCATTAAAAAGAGCGCAGCAGGCTATTACAGACGGGAAGTTTGATGCTGAAATTACCCCATTTGCTGTAAAAAGCCGTCATGGTGACACCCTATATGCTCAAGATGAGCAGCCAGGGAAAGGTAACATAGAGAAAATTCCTCAATTAAGACCAGCATTCAAAAAAGACGGCTCTGTTACTGCTGCTAATTCCAGTTCTATTAGCGACGGTGCCGCCGCTTTGGTGCTTACTCGTTTATCCGTAGCAAAAAAGTTAGGATTGAAGCCTTTAGCTAAGGTGTCTGATTATGCTAGCAATTCACATGAACCTGAATGGTTCACTACAGCCCCAGTTGGAGCTATCAAGAAATTATTAAAAGCACTTGACTGGTCTAAGGATGACGTAGATCTTTATGAGATTAATGAAGCATTTGCTGTTGTAACCATGGCGGCAATGAAAGACCTAGACTTGCCTCATAAAAAAGTTAATGTTCACGGTGGAGCATGTGCTTTAGGTCATCCAATAGGGGCTTCTGGGGCCCGAATTATTGTAACTCTGTTAGCTGCAATGCATTTGTATGAAAAAAAGAAAGGCATTGCTGCGGTATGTATTGGTGGAGGTGAGGCGTTAGCGATCGCCCTTGAACTGATGTGACATTAAATTTTGAGAAATATAAAAATAGACCCATAGATCGAGCATGTTTATCAGTTCTAGTTGGTGTACTCAAAAGCTGATACGACGCTGACAGCCCCCCCAGTTTCGCTCGCTAACCGTAAGGCGATCTCTCCTTTTTGTCGAGCAACAAGACCCATTAAGAAAACTACTCCGTTTTCTGTAACCACCTTTATCGACGAGGACTTTACTTCCTCGCTTGCCATCAATTTAGTTTTTACTTTGGCAGAAAGCCATGCATCGTTAGTCCTTGAAATAAAAGAAGTGGGACCACTGACTTTTATTTCGTTGTACACTTGACGGACCCCGCGATACTCTTTGGCAGTTTTAGCTGCAAGAA
>CAWUVO010000088.1:0-10682 GCA_963925965.1 uncultured Porticoccus sp.
TGCGATATATGCAAAAGTAAGCGTTACAATAGGGAGACTTTAGAAGTTACCTACAAAGGAAAAAACATATCCCAAGTACTTGATTTAACTGTGGAAGATGCTCTAATATTTTTTGATCCAGTTCCTTCTATCGCGAGAAAACTACAAACACTCATTGATGTAGGGCTTTCATATATAAAACTAGGTCAAGCTGCAACAACACTTTCGGGTGGCGAAGCCCAAAGGGTTAAGCTTTCAAGAGAACTCTCCAAACGAGATACTGGTAACACACTATACATACTGGATGAGCCCACCACAGGTCTACATTTTCATGACATCCAGCAACTATTAATCGTTTTACATCGTCTGCGTGACCATGGGAATACAGTTGTAGTTATAGAGCACAACTTGGATGTCATTAAGACAGCCGACTGGGTTGTAGACCTTGGTCCAGAAGGTGGTGCAGGGGGAGGAAGAATTATTGCTACCGGCACTCCAGAAGACATCGCCCAGTCAAATGACTCGCCGACTGGGCACTTTTTGAAAAAATTATTAGGCTAGTCATGTGCTGACAGTTGCTATTTTAGCAAAGCATGCTAATATACTGTATAAAATTACAGTATAAGAGTACTATTCATGATACATGCTAATTTAGCAAAATTAATTTACCTGCTTCGCTCAAAAATTCGCTTTGCACGCTACAAAGCTTTTCACCAGGCGCCTTACAATAATCTAAAGGATAATAGATTTTTCTCGCCTAATGATCAACTTCACCCTGTAACCTTAGGGCCAGAGCAACTTAGTAGGTTTTTCACCTACATCGCTAATACTGAGCACTCGAAGATTTAAAAATATTTTATCTTCTCTTAATTTACAAGAAAATAGCATCGTTGTTGCTTATACTCAAAGCGCCCCTCTCTGTTAATATATCATCTAGTGTAGCGGTTAACACATGAAGTCTAACGAGTATTAGGCATGAAAAAATATAAAGTGGGCGGCTGTGTTCGCGACAAACTACTTGATTACGATTACACAGAAATAGACTGGGTAGTTGTTGGCTCGACACCACAAGATCTTCTGGATCAAGGCTTTCTTCAGGTTGGTTCAGGTTTTCCTGTCTTTCTTGACCCTAAAGAGAAACAAGAGCATGCCTTAGCGCGCACCGAACGAAAAACAGGTATTGGCTACAAGGGATTTGAGTTTGCCGCAGACGAGAATGTCACCCTGGAAGAAGATCTTTCGCGAAGAGACCTGACTATTAATGCCATGGCAGAAGACTCCTATGGCAATATAATAGATCCTTATGGCGGTCAAAAAGATCTCTCTCAAAAAATACTTCGCCATGTTTCAGATGCTTTTTCAGAAGATCCTCTGCGTGTATTACGTGTAGCACGCTTTGCAGCCCGCTACCATCATCTTGGATTTAAAGTCGCAGATGAGACATTGTTATTGATGACTCATATGTCAGGTAGCGGAGAACTAGGGCATCTTACCGCCGAAAGAGTATGGGTAGAAACAAACAAAGCACTGCAAGAGAAATCGCCTAGTATTTATATTGAAGTTTTACGTCAATGTAACGCCCTGTCGAAGCTATTCCCGGAAATTAATCGACTCTTCAGTATCCCTCAAAGTATGTCGAAGATTAATGCTGGAATGCATACCTTGCTATCCTTGGATTATTCAGCTGCGCTGGATAATGACCCATCAACTCGGTTTGCTGTACTTATTGGCAATATAGGGAAAAGTATCGATACCGCATACACAGGGCAGCACAATGAAGATGTGGGTATTAAAATAGTCCACGATCTTTGCGATCGACTAAAAGTACCAAATCGTTACCGAGAAATCGCAACAGCTGTAACCAAATATAGGTCCTTCTGTCATAACTCAAGAAACCTAGATCCCTCAGCTATCATTAAAGTGTTAAAGGGTGTAGGTTCATTTAAGGCATCCAGTAATCTCATACAATTTATTTGTTGCTGTGAAGCAGACGCTAAAGCCATCAAAGAATCTAGGGCTACCCCTTATGATTCCGGTATATGGCTCATCGAAGGTTTTAACGAAATTCAATTAATAGACAACAAAGCATTAATGAAGAAAGGTTTTAGTGGCGCAGAACTAGGGCAAGAGATTGATAGGTGTCGAGAGAAAATAATTGCTAAATTAATAAAGAGGTAGCTTTGGCTAGCATGAGTGCAAACAAACCTCCGGTAGCGCTTATCACAGGAGCATCTCGTCGTATTGGTGCAGAAATTTCACGCACCTTCCATAACTATGGCTACGATATAGCACTACATTACAATAATTCTGAGCACGATGCTGAAATCCTCGCTCAAGAACTAAATGCGATACGTAAAAATTCGGCTACAACTTTTCAAGCACAGTTAGCAAATACTCCTGATATTAGAGTCATGGTCAAAAAATTACTTTTATGGCGAAATCAATTAGACGTATTGATAAACAATGCTTCGAGTTTTCATCCTAATATCTTAGAAAAATCTAACGAAGATCAATGGAATGAGCTTATAAGCAGTAATCTCAAAGGTCCATATTTTCTCTGACAGGCAATCGCGCCACATCTGAGAGAAAATGCGAGCATCATATCAATTAATGACATCTACGCTTTCAGCCCCCTTGAAGGTTATAGTATATATTGTATAGCTAAAGCCGGAAATGCTATGCTCACCAAGTCTTTGGCGAAGGAACTGGCTCCTAAAATACGTGTAAATGGGATAGCACCAGGCGTAATTTTATGGCCTACTTTAGAAACACAAATGAATGAAGAAATAAAAGAAAAAATTATGGATAAAATCCCCCTTAAACGCAAAGGGGATCCAAAAGATATTGCCCAAACAGCTCTCTTTCTAGCAACGTCTGCAAGCTATATTACAGGGCAAACTATCGTTGTTGACGGTGGCAGCTCAATATAACCATCATTTTCAGCTTTATGGCATTTCTCCACGTTCTATGATGATTCCAACATCAGCTGCATTAGTAATTGCCCCAGGCTTGCCAATGCGAAGTCGCAACCACGGAATATTGAACTCATGGAGAATAATTTCCGCCACTTTTTCAGCCATCGCTTCTATCAATAAAAATTCACTACTCTGAACAAAGTCCACCAATCGAACTGAAACAGCACTGTAATCGACGGTAAGTAGAATATCTTCTGATTTGGCTGCTTTGCGAATATCAGTAGCCATTTCGAGATCTACACTAACTATTTGGCGAGACTGACGCTCCCAGTCATGTATGCCAATAATAGTATCTATCTCAAGATTCTTAATATAAACAATATCTGACACGCTTTATTCCTCAGCTAAAGGCATAAGGTTATCCATTGGCCATCGCGGTTTAGCAGTAACGGCTAGACCTTCATGATATCCCGCCAAAAGACGCTGGCATCCAGCATAAGCAATCATAGCACCGTTATCAGTACAGAACTCGTGTCTCGCATAGAAGACCTCGCCATTAATCTTATGTATTCTCTCAGTCAGTTTTTCCCTTAGTCGCTCATTAGCAGAGACTCCACCAGCAACAACCAATCTCTTTAAGCCAGTTTGTTCAAGTGCTCGAAGACATTTAATTGTCAGTGTGTCTATAACAGCCTCCTCAAAGGCACAAGCTATATCTGCAGAGGTCTGATCGTCTGGCAAAACGTCATCGCCGCGATATTTTACGATAGTATTCAAGGTGAATGTCTTTAGTCCAGAAAAACTAAAATCAAGGCCAGGCCGATCTGTCATAGGCCGAGGAAACTTGAATTTTTCAGCCAGGCCTTTCTTTGCAAGCTCGGCAATTGCTGGGCCTCCAGGATAATCGAGATCAAGCATTTTCGCTGCTTTGTCGAATGCTTCCCCTGCTGCATCATCAAGTGATTCACCTAAGATATGATAAATACCGACGCCCTTCACTTCTACTAACTGGGTATGCCCGCCTGACACTAGCAGTGCAATAAAAGGAAAAGCTGGCGGACTCTCTTCCAGCATTGGGGCCAACAAGTGTCCCTCCATATGATGAATTCCTATTGCAGGAACCTGCCAGGCATACGCCAAAGCACGCCCGACGCACACCCCCACCATCAGGGCGCCAATCAGCCCCGGACCTGAGGTGTAGGCTAAGCCATCAATCTCTTTCGCTATGGTGTCAGCATCTGATAAAACTTTCTTAATTAAGGGTAAAATTTTTCTCACATGATCTCGAGAGGCTAGCTCTGGAACCACTCCACCATATTCAGCATGAACTCCTATTTGGCTATACAGGTCATGTGCTAAAAGCCCACCATTGCTATCATATACAGCAATACCGGTTTCATCACAGGAAGTTTCAATACCTAGTACTCGCATTGTTTTTAACTCAACTCTATTAACGCTGGGTCTCCAGAAATACTTACTTAATTTGATACCATTATTGACTGTTATCATTGCTAATTTTTTATCTTTTTAAAAAAAATAAAAAATCACACGCTTAAGCAAAAGGAAATATATATATCTTATGTCGCACTCAATGCAACTCATAAAAGTTTTGCAACTCAGGCAGTATATGTTTAGAATGCACGCCTTTGCGAGTAAAGCAGAGTATCTTTTCTTAATATTTTTAAAAAAGACTCTTTTAACTCTTAAATAACTAGCAATATACAATAGGATAGTGAATACATGCCTTTCGTTCGCATTAAAGAAAATGAGCCCTTCGATGTCGCTTTGCGTCGCTTCAAGCGCTCATGTGAAAAAGCTGGAATTCTAGCAGATGTTCGCAGCAAAGAATTTTATGAAAAACCAACATGGGAACGCAAAAGAAAAGCTGCAGCAGCGGTTAAGCGTCACGCTAAAAAGAATTCCAGGGATAACAAGTAATTTGTACGCATGTATTAACTTCAATTATAGAGTTAAGTTAAAAATTTATCATTTAAGCGCCGCAATGTCGGCGCTTTTTTCGTCTATAGAGACAAGGATGAGCTAAATGCTAAAAGCACAGATCACACAAGAAATGAAAAATGCTATGCGTGCTAAAAATAAACTAAAATTGGGCGCAATTAGACTCATTTTATCTGGCATCAAGCAGATTGAAGTAGATGAACGGATTGAGCTAGATGATGTTCGAATTTTGGCTGTACTCGATAAAATGGTAAAGCAACGTCGTGGCTCTGTTACGCAGTACGTAGATGCAAATCGACAGGAATTGGCAGATATAGAGCTCGCTGAGATAGTAATTATACAAGAGTTTTTACCTGAAGCTCTTAGCGATTCTGAGCTTGCGACCATGGTATCTGATGCTATCGCTGAATCAGGCGCTCAGTCTATGAAGGATATGGGTGCAGTCATGGGAATCATTAAGCCTAAAATTCAGGGCCGTGCCGATGTTGGTGCAGTAAGCAAAATAATTAAAGTCAAGCTAAGTTAGCTAGGCTGTGCAGTTTAATTCTCCCGGCAGGATAACTCTATTAAATTGTATGCTGGCATAAAAAAGCTTATGGTTGCCTCGATCCAACATGTAATACTTTGTTTAATCATAAGTCGCTAAGTTAAAGCAAAGGCAACAAATACATGCCAAGTAGAATTCCGCAAAGCTTCATCGATGATGTGCTTGACAGATTAGATATTGTTGATGTGATAGGAGGTCGCTTAGACCTCCGAAAATCTGGCAAGAATTATTCTGCCTGCTGCCCATTTCATGACGAAAAAACCCCTTCCTTTAGTGTGAGTCCAGACAAGCAGTTTTACTATTGTTTTGGTTGCGGTGTCGGGGGAAATGCAATTGGTTTTGTTCTTGATTTTGATAGGATCTCTTTTCCTGAAACTGTGGAAATGCTGGCAAAGCAAGTTGGACTAGAGGTGCCTCATGAGGCGCATGATATAGACGCTAATATCAACTACAAGAAATCTCTTTACGCTACAATGGAAGAGGCTGATACTTTTTACCGTAGCAATCTGCGTGAACCGATTAATGCTAAAAGAGCTATCAATTATTTAAAATCTAGGAAGCTGAGCGGTGAAACTGCTCGTAATTTTGGTATTGGCTTTGCGTTACCTGGATGGGACAACTTACTCCAAGGTCTAGGCAGCAACGACGAGAGGATTCAACAGCTTAAAGATGTTGGGCTTCTGGTTGACCGTCATGATGAAAATAAACTCTATGATCGTTTTCGCGATCGGATCATGTTTCCAATTAGAGATGCTCGAGGTCGAACAATCGGCTTTGGTGGTCGCGTGCTTGGTGCCGACAAACCAAAGTATCTGAATTCACCTGAGACACTACTGTTCCATAAAAGTCGGGAGCTGTATGGGCTTTATGAGGCAAACCATCGCCTTCGTGAGATTAAAAACCTGATCGTAGTAGAAGGATACATGGATGTTGCAGTCTTATCTCAAAATGGTATCCATAATACTGCAGCTACACTAGGTACGGCTGTCACAATAGACCATCTTAATAAACTATTTCGGTATACCTCTGAAGTTATTTTCTGCTTCGATGGTGATGAGGCTGGTCGGAAGGCTGCATCTCGAGCCCTTGAAGCAAGTCTCCCTGTAATGCTGGATGGGCGTTCGGCAAAGTTCATGTTCTTGCCTGAAGGAGAAGATCCTGACTCATTAGTTCTAAAGGTTGGCTCTGTAAAATTTCTTGAATTAGCAGAAAATGCAATGCCGCTTTCTGACTTTCTTTTTGAGTCAATTTCTGAGAATCATGATAATAATTCACTGGATGGTCGAGCACGGCTAAGCAAACTGGCAGCGCCACTAATCAATAAAATGCCTTTGGGGGTATTTAAAACTTTAATGATCCAAACTTTATCTCAGCGCACAGGACTGGATGTAATCACACTTTCTAAGTTAATAGAGCCAGCACATGATCCGATGCAAGCATACCAAGAGGGGGAGAAAGAGAAAGTAAAATCAGATGATTACTTGGAATATTATGGCGATCTAAATACAAAGCACTACTTAGATCACAGCAAGTCAAATCATCCAAAAAATCCCAATATCGAAAAATCTTCTAGAGGCAATAAGCGTATAAAAATACCAGCCATGCAAACATTGATTGCTCTTTTAGCCAATCATCCGGAGCTTGTAAAATATTTACCCAACACAAAAGTGTTGGTAGATTTAAAAACTGAAGGAACAGATATTCTGATTTCTCTGGCAAGAATAATTCATGAGAATCCTGATTATACGCTAAACCATATTATCGGTTACTGGCGAAGTATCCATGATCAAGCTCAAGCAGAGCAGTTAGCTAAAATCGCTGCCATAGATTTATTTCGCCCTTTAGCCAATAGCCATAGAGACAACGTCAAAGAATTTAAGGAGATACTAGCTCGATTAACGAGAAACTCAATGGTCAATATGGCGCCAATGGATTTGTTTCTTTATTTGGCCACAAAAGAGTCTATCGACGACCATGATTTAAAAAATCTTAATCGTGCATGGCTAAATCTTCCCAAAGAACAGCAAAATGATGAAATAAAATCACTTTTCAGTCAAATAACAGAAAAGCCAAGGATTCTTTAAAAGAAAAAAATTTACCTAATTTTCTTAGACAGATAGGACAAACTGAGTTTGTTTCAGTATAATTGCCCGCTGTATTTCCCCCATCCAACTTTAGTCATAGCAGATCGTATATGAGCGGTATCGCACAACAACAATCACGGATCAAAGATTTAATTGTCAGAGGTAGAGAGCAGGGATACCTGCCTTATGCTGATGTAAATGATCATCTACCTCAAGATATCTCTGATCCCGATCAGGTAGAAGATATTATTCAAATGATCAATGACATGGGGATCAGCGTCTTCGAGAGCGCACCAGATGCCGAAGATCTCCTCAACACTGCAGATATAACTACCGATGATGTTGCTGTTGCCGAGGCTGCTGCTGCACTTGCTGCTGTAGAAACAGAGCAACATCGAACTACAGATCCTGTGCGTATGTACATGCGTGAAATGGGCACAGTTGAGCTGCTTACCCGCGAAGGTGAGATAGCAATTGCCAAACGTATCGAGGAAGGTATTCGCGAGCTAATGTGCTCTATAGCGGAGTGGCCAGATATCGTCGATTATATCATTGAAGAATACGATCTCATAGAAACAGATGAACGAAAACTCGCGGATATTCTGATTGGTTATCTGAACCCCATGGAGCATGTGCCTTCTGCTCTCGCCCAAGCAGAAGCAGCAAAGAAGGAAGAAGAAGAAAACGGCGAGACCGAAGTGGCTACGGATGAAGATGAAGATGAAGATGAGCCTGATACCGGCTTAGATCCGATAGAAGCAAAGGAACGCTTTGATCTCCTAAAAAAATTAAACAACAGTGTTAAGAAAGCATTAGGGAAGCATGGTCGTGATCATAAGATCACCACAAAAGCCATGAGTGAGCTTAGCGAACACTTTAAATATCTGAAGTTAGCTCCACGAAAATTTGACCCCTTGGTTGTCTTGGTTCGTGAAGTTCTTGGTTTGGTCAGAGCTGCAGAACGACAAATTACAGCGCTAGCTGTTCGTCAATCCAGGATGCCAAGAGGTGCATTTATTCAAAGCTTCCCTGGAAACGAAACCAATGAAAACTGGGTAACGGACATATGCAGTGGCAATCACCCCTACTCGGAAGCCTTAAAGCTACAGGAAGTCGAAATACAAAGGGCTCAGCGTCGTTTGGGTCGCATTTCTGCAAAGAATGGCTTAACTATAACTCAAGTCAAAGATATCAATCGTCGTATGTCTATAGGCGAAGCTAAAGCAAGACGAGCTAAAAAAGAGATGGTTGAGGCTAACTTACGCCTGGTTATCTCTATTGCAAAAAAATATACCAATAGAGGGCTCCAATTCCTTGATCTCATACAAGAGGGCAATATTGGGCTAATGAAAGCAGTTGATAAATTCGAGTATCGCCGTGGCTATAAATTTTCCACCTATGCCACCTGGTGGATACGCCAAGCAATCACTCGATCTATTGCTGACCAGGCACGAACCATTCGTATTCCTGTTCATATGATTGAAACTATCAACAAACTTAATCGCATCTCAAGACAAATGCTTCAAGAAGTTGGCAGGGAACCGACGCCCGAAGAACTGGGTGAGCGCATGGAAATGTCTGAAGATAAGATTCGCAAGGTGCTGAAAATTGCCAAAGAGCCTATTTCAATGGAAACCCCGATTGGGGACGATGATGATTCCCACTTAGGTGACTTTATTGAAGATGTGAATATCCTCTCGCCAATTGATTTTGCCACCAATGATAGCTTAACGGATGCGACCAGAGACGTTTTAAATGGGCTTACCATGAGAGAAGCTAAAGTGCTTCGCATGAGATTTGGTATTGACATGAACACAGATCATACGCTGGAAGAGGTAGGCAAACAATTCGATGTAACGCGAGAACGAATTCGCCAAATTGAAGCTAAAGCACTACGCAAACTTCGTCATCCCAGCCGCTCTGATCATTTGCGTAGTTTTCTTGATGATTAACGCGAGTAACGCTTAAAGGGCCCATAGCTCAGCTGGTTAGAGCAGTCGACTCATAATCGATTGGTCCCAGGTTCAAGTCCTGGTGGGCCCACCATTCAATGCTGCATGACTATTCAGGAAAATCTCTGCGCAAAGACTTAATCCTACTACGCAATGTCTTGCTATCAAGCCGTTTTTTCTGAGAACCCTTAGTTGGCCCGGTGGGCCTTCTTGATTTTTTAACTACTAGAGCCGTTCGAATAATTTCTTGGAGCCGCTCAAGCACATCATTTCTATTTTTCTCTTGAGTGCGAAATTTTTGGCCTTTTATTACCAGCACCCCATCTTTATTGATACGGTTATCATTCAAATCCAGCAACCTGTCCTTTTCAGCATCTGATAGAGAAGACTCTTTGATATCAAAACGGAGGTGTACAGCAGAAGAAACTTTATTTACATTTTGCCCTCCCGCTCCCTGAGAACGAACAGCTGTAATTTTTATTTCATGCTCAGGAATAGAGATATTTGGAACAATGATTAACACCGATTAGTTCCTGTATTTTGGTGAGTATTAGCTAAAATAACAAATCTTGGTCAATTGGAATAAACTTAGTAGCTGCACTAATCAAAGATCCAGCAGTCAAAGAAGGGACGCCGTACACAAAGGCTTCAACTGCAAGATCGTTTCTTATTTTAGATAACAATAAGTCAAAATCTCCATCTCCAGAAAGCAATATGACTCTATCAACTTCTTTTGCGGTATCCAGCATATCAATTGCAATACCGACATCCCAATCCCCTTTTGCTGAGCCGTCTCTTCTCTGGATATAAGGTTTAAGCTTTATATTAAACCCTATCTTTCTCAATGCATCTTGAAATTTTAATTGACCTTCGTCATCGCGATGAATAGCGTAAGCATTTGCACTCACAATATCGCCTTGTAGGGATACGTGCTGCCACAACTTTCTATAATTGAACTGGCGTCCGTAGGCTTCACGTGTCGTATAGTAGATATTCTGGACATCAACAAAAATTGCAATTTTATTTGCCGCAGGAATTAAATCCAAATGGATCACCAGTAATTGAAAATTCTGAAGCACTATAACATCAAGAAAGGCTCATAGTGTCAGAGATAGGATACTCAGAATCCGTATCGATAGCCAATCGAAATCATGTCATCCATTTCCATTTGTATGCCATTTACATTTTGATCTAGCTGCTTGGAATATCCAAACTCTATTCCGTGACCCCCAAGAATCTCTCTTTG
>CAWUVO010000089.1:0-9845 GCA_963925965.1 uncultured Porticoccus sp.
GTCCGCTAACGAGGTGGACACTTCTTTTCCTGTGGAATCTGCAGCATGAAGAATACGACGATGACTATGCCCAGCTTCTTTGGTTAAAGGGTATTTTTTGTCTTCACTTTGAGTGAACTTTACGCCTTGCTCGATCAACCAATGGATAGCATTGGGGCCACTTTCAACGGTATATCTCACAGCCTCTTCATGACAAAGTCCAGCACCCGTCTCTAATGTATCTTGATAGTGGGACTCTGTGGAGTCCTGATGGTCAAATACCCCAGCAATACCTCCTTGAGCCCACCAGGTAGCGCCAGATTCGATAGCGCTTTTGCTCAGAATGCCAACCTTATGCTTAACCGCAAGTTCAAGAGCTACAGTCATTCCTGCGGCGCCACTACCTATTATTAGAATTTCCTGAGTGCAAGTGGTGTTCATTTTTTCTCTTATGTCATAAAACTAACAACTAGTGATACTATTATAATAGTCGATAAGAAATTTCTCTGCTATTTTATGTTAAAGAACTCTAAATAAATCAGCAGTCTTACCGCTTGAAATATCGGTCAAAATTAACAGCTAAAAAGTGAAATTCCAATGAAAGACGAGCAGGCAAAAGTCACTGACAAACAGTTAGTAGCTCGAGTCCAAAAAGGAGATAAGGGAGCCTTTGATCTGCTTGTAATAAAATACCAATACAAAGTTCATGCAATTATTTCTAGATACGTAAAAGATATTGATGAAGTTAACGATGTGATGCAAGAAGCTTTTATAAAGGCCTATCGAGCACTAGAGGGTTTTCGTGGGGAAAGTGCTTTTTATACATGGCTATATCGTATTGCAGTCAACACTGCAAAGAATTATCTAATTGCACGCAACAGGCGTCCCCCAGCATTTGATATTAACGTTGATGATTCGGACTACTCCGAAGAAAACAAGCAACTCCATAATGTTGATTCACCTGAAAACATTCTTTACAGGGATGAACTTCAATCTGTTATTAACGCCGCAATAAAAAACCTACCTGAAGATCTTCGTACTGCTTTAATACTTCGTGAATTTGAAGATCTTAGTTACGAGGAAATTGCAGATATAATGGACTGTCCTGTAGGTACAGTGAGGTCAAGAATATTCCGAGCTCGAGAATCGCTGGAAGAAAAAATCAAAGAACTAGAAAATTAATTTATTAAAATGGAACCTTTTTATTTCATGCAGGTCATAAGTATTGAATAGATTGAATAATCTAGCGAGGAAGCTGTACGCATGAGCATCAACAATATCGAAATAAAAGAAGCTCTTTCGGCTTTGATGGATGGTGAGGCAAGTACACTTGAGGTGCGTAGACTTCTCAAGGCAATTCCTGCTGATGGTGCCTTGCGTGATTCTTGGCGCCGCCACCATATATCTGCTGCTACAATGCATCAAGAGATTTCATCACAGGTTATAGATTTTTCTGTTGCAATTAACGCTGCTATAGCATCAGAAAAATCTTACAGACCCACCGCATTCGTTAGTCATTTTATCAAGCCATTAGGGCGTTTTGCTGTAGCTGCATCTGTAGCTGCCGTTGTACTGATAAACATCCAACAAGACAATCATCCAGCTATTACTTCCCCATCATTTGCAGCCACAGATAACATTCAGCTCAATCTCGCAACTTCGAACCTACGTACAGCAACTGAATTTGGTATTCCGCCCATATCTGCTCGAACTGTGAACACTTCAAGTACACCAAAAAAGCTTTATGATTTGCCTAAGAAAATTACTCTACAGGGCACAAACACTGGTGACGAGCTAACGCGCGAGCAAGTTCAAAAGTACCTAAATAGTCTGCTGGATCATTACCAAAAAACTGAAGATATGACGGCCAATTAACAGTTTATTTTCTGTCAAGAAATGCCTTTTTATAAAACAAAACTTCGCTTTATAAAAATCGAAGCCATAGTACAATTATTATTGTTTTATAAAAAAAATTCCAGAGCTATCATATGATCCATGAAACAGGGACTGTAGTGTCCATCCAAGAGAATGAACTATGGGTTGAAACCATACAACAATCGACATGTCAGACATGCGTGGCTGAAAAAGGTTGCGGGCAACGATTGATTGCAAAAGTAACCGGAAAAACTACTGCGATTAGAGTTCTACCAGGCTTGTTTGATTTAAAGAAAATTCATATGCACGACACAGTGGTAATAGGAATTCCAGAAAAAGTAATCGTAACTGGAACTTTATTGACATATTTTTTGCCTTTAACGGTAATGGTCTTAGCGGTATTGTTTATTGGTCGATCCTCAGCAAATGATATCATTACTGCTTTTATCGCTATTGCTGCCTTGTGTGCCGGAGGGCTCATTGTAAGAATCTACTCGCACTTCAACCGCAATAATCATGAAATTCATCCGATACTATTAGAGCAGACATCCGCTACCGGATAGCCGGCTCGGCTTACTCTTTGCGGGTTTTCATTTTTCTTAAAAAATTAAAACTCAAACCCAAAAAAGCCCCATAAAAAGCCCCATAAAAGATCATCAAGAGTCTCTTCATTTTAGGCATTTCATAGCGTCTACAAATCAAATAGGCTAGAATTGGCATCCAAATATTTCTCCTTAAAAAATTACTGCCCACAACGAAAAAGAGCCCCGTGTCTGACTTAAATCATATTCGAAATTTTTCTATTATTGCCCATATTGATCACGGCAAATCTACAATTGCTGATCGTTTTATTCAGCATTGTGGGGGGCTCGAGTCTAGAGAAATGTCTGCGCAAGTTTTAGATTCAATGGATATTGAACGAGAAAGAGGAATTACGATCAAAGCTCAAAGTGTGACTTTAAGCTATAAAGCTAAAGATGGAGCAATCTACCAGCTAAACTTTATCGATACGCCAGGACATGTAGATTTTTCTTATGAAGTCTCTCGATCGTTAGCCGCTTGCGAAGGGGCTCTACTGGTTGTAGATGCTGGGCAAGGCGTAGAAGCGCAATCGGTAGCAAATTGCTATACAGCTGTCACTCAGGGGCTTGAGGTGATTCCTGTTTTAAACAAAATGGATTTACCACAAGCAGATCCAGAACGCGTTATAGCAGAAATTGAAAACATTATAGGTATAGACGCTAAAGAGGCAATTCACTGCAGCGCTAAAACTGGATTAGGAATAGAGGATGTCTTGGAGCAACTTATTCTTAAAATTCCACCCCCAGTCGGAGATATTCATGCGCCATTACAGGCCTTGATTATTGACTCATGGTTTGATCCTTATTTGGGTGTTGTCTCCTTGGTAAGAGTCGCTGCAGGAACACTAAAAGCTAAAGATAAAATTATTACTAAATCCATAGGGAAATCTCATACTGTGGATATTGTGGGTATTTTCACACCCAAAAGAAAAGAAACGGGTATTTTAAGCGCAGGAAGTGTAGGTTTCATGGTTGCTGGGATTAAAGATATTCTTGGGGCGCCTGTGGGGGATACCTTTACCCATTTAAGTACTCCAGAGACGCCTTCTTTACCGGGCTTCAAGAAAGTAAAACCTCAGGTCTATGCTGGGCTGTTTCCTGTCAGCTCAGATGACTTTGAAGACTTCAGGGGGGCTCTAGCAAAACTCACATTAAATGATGCATCACTTTTTTTTGAGCCTGAAAATTCAGATGCATTGGGCTTTGGCTTTCGCTGCGGGTTTCTTGGCTTACTGCATATGGAGATTGTTCAGGAGCGACTTGAGCGAGAATACGATCTCAATCTGATTACTACAGCACCAACGGTTGTCTATGAAATTCTGCAAACTAACGGAAATATCGTTTACATTTCCAATCCAACCGACCTTCCGGATCCTGCTCAAGTGAGCGAAATGCGCGAACCATTATGTGAGGCCAACATTCTCGTGCCAAAAGATTACGTGGGCAACGTCATCAATCTTTGCGTAGAAAAAAGAGGCATACAAAAGGACTTACAATTTATTGGTGGACAGGTATCCCTATCTTATGAAATACCAATGAGCGAAGTTGTTATGGACTTCTTTGATAGACTGAAATCTGTCAGTCGGGGGTTTGCATCTCTCGACTACAGCTTTACAAGATTTGAGTCAGCACCGTTGGTCCGACTGGATGTTTTAATCAATAATGATAGAGTTGATGCCCTAGCCCTGATTCTTCACCGCGCTAACTCACAAAGAATTGGTCGTCAATTGACAGAAAAAATGAAAGAATTGATTCCCAGGCAAATGTTTGATGTGGCTATTCAGGCGGCAATTGGTGGCCATGTTATTGCTAGAACTACAGTGAAAGCCCTTCGCAAAAATGTTACTGCAAAATGCTATGGTGGAGATATTTCTCGTAAGAAAAAATTACTTCAAAAGCAAAAAGAAGGCAAGAAGAGAATGAAGCGCGTGGGTAATGTTGAGATACCCCAAGAGGCTTTCTTGGCTGTACTAAAAACAGATAGTTGAGGCTTAAATGGATATTGATTTTCCTTTAGTGCTCCTGCTGCTTGTCACCATAAGCGCAGGCGCCTTACTGATAAACAAGGTAATGCCATCTAAGCAAGGTGACTCTAGTACTATCTCATCGTTTATCAAATGGGTTGGTTCTTTTTTCCCGGTGCTGCTTTGTGTTTTTATTCTTCGATCTTTTATTTTTGAGCCATTTCAAATTCCTTCCGGGTCTATGATTCCGACATTAAAAATTGGTGACTACATTCTGGTAAATAAATTTAGCTATGGATTAAGATTTCCCGTTTTAGGATTTAAATTTTTTGACGTCGGATCACCAAAAAGAGGCGATGTTATGGTTTTTATTCCTCCAAATGATGATCGATATTTCATTAAGCGTGTAGTTGGATTACCTGGAGACAAAATACACATTTTAAATAATATTATTCACGTGAATGGAGAAATAGCGACATATACACCGCATTTCGAGTTGCCAGAAAATTCAAGCTACGTGGTAGAAGAAGAAGATCTTAGCGGCATATTGCACCCAATACAAAGAAAAAAATTGGCGGGTAGGCTTGGGAAAAATTTTTCAGTTGAAGTACCGCAAAGGCATTACTTCATGATTGGTGACAACAGAGATAACAGTAGTGATAGTCGAGTTTGGGGCGCCGTACCAGAAGGGAACATAGTCGGTAAGGCTGTTCTAACCTGGATGCACTGGAAATCACTTAACAGCATGCCAAGTTTTTCAAGAGTCGGGAAAATACAATGATGGCTGATTACTCAAAGTGATGATAGAAAAAGTACACTTTTTAAAACGCATTGGTCACGACTTCAAGAACTTCTCTCTATTAGATCTTGCTCTAACCCATAGAAGTCTTGGTTCGAGCAACAACGAACGATTAGAGTTTTTGGGTGATTCAGCCCTTAATTTTATCATTGGTCATGCAATATACCAGCTTTTACCCAACAGCAAAGAAGGTGAGCTTAGTAGATACAGGGCGGACTTGGTTAAAGGCAAAACCCTCGCAGAAGTAGCGAATGAACTTCAAATTGGCGATCACCTGCTTCTCGGTGGAGGAGAGATGAAAAGCGGGGGCCGCTTTAGGTCATCTATTCTGGCGAATTCTGTTGAGGCCATCATTGGTGCGATTTATCTTGACGATGGAATGGAATCCTGTAGTGTCTGTGTACTTAGGTGGTTTGATTCTAGACTCAAAAATTTAGAGGTAAGTGGTCAAAAAGACCCCAAAACAGAACTTCAAGAACTCATGCAGGCTCATAATAAGCCCTTGCCTTCCTATAAAATAATTGAAATATCCGGCGAAGCGCATAATCAAAAATTTACCATTGAATGTAAAGTTGAAGGCCTAAATAATCCCACAAGAGGGCAGGGCGCCACCAGAAGAGACGCTGAAAAATTAGCTGCTGCAAAAGCATTAACAGGGTTTCTAAATGACCAAAGACAAGACTGAGCAATACTGCGGCTATGCAGCTATCGTCGGAAGACCAAATGTTGGAAAATCAACCTTACTTAATCATATCTTAGGCCAGAAGCTTAGTATAACCTCAAGAAAACCTCAGACAACAAGGCATAACTTGCTAGGAATTAAAACTAAAGGTGATACGCAAATTATTTTTGTCGACACCCCAGGTCTGCATTTTGATCAAACAAAAGCACTTAACCGTTATATGAATCAGGCTGCTGAGAGCGCACTAAAAGGTGTGGATGTTATTATTTTTGTTATTGACCGAGATATATGGAATGAGACAGATCAGAAGGTAGCAGAAGAGGTTTTTAAGGCTGGCTCTCCTGTGATAATTGCCATCAATAAGCTTGATAGATTAACCTCTAAAATTGATTTATTTCCTCACATTCAGAGCCTTGCCAAACAATATCCTGATACTCAAATAATTCCTATTTCAGCTCTACACGGACAACAACTCAAAGAGCTCGAGCTAGAAATAAAGAAATTTATTCCCGCAGGGATGCACTATTTTCCAGATGAACAAATCACTGATAAAAGCGAACGATTTCTCGTAGCCGAGCTAATCCGTGAAAAAATAACACGACAGCTTGGAGCAGAGCTCCCTTATGAGGCGACGATTGAAATCGAAAGTTTCAAACATGAAGGAAAAATTATTCACATAAATGCATTAATATTGGTTGAGAGAGAGGGGCAAAAAAAGATCATCATCGGGGATAAAGGCGCTCGCTTGAAGAAGATAGGTCAAGATGCTCGTCTTGACATGGAGCGACTTTTGGAAAATAAAGTTATGTTATCCTTATGGGTTAAAGTTCGCCGAGGATGGTCTGATGATGATAGAGCCCTTCAAAGTCTTGGTTATGAGCTTTAAATTCAATTACAGCTATTAATTTCTATGCAGCCTGAGCCAGCATTTGTTCTTCATACCCGCCCTTATAGAGAAACCAGCCTCTTGGTAGATTTTTTCACACGAAATTATGGTCGTTTTCGCGCTGTAGCAAGAGGTGCTAGAGGGGCAAAAATAGGGACAAAAAGGCTAAACCCTTATACTCAACTCTTGATTAGTTGGACAGGCAAAGCTGAACTTAAAACCTTAACTTATATAGAACAATCATCGAGTCCTCTTTCACTAAAAGGAGATTGTCTCTTCTGCGGGTTTTATTTAAATGAAATACTAATACGCTTATTAGCTGAAAATGATCCCTATGAAGAAATTTATGATAACTATGCCCATGCATTAACTCAGCTAGCTGGCAATGAGCCAATAGAGCACAGTTTGCGTACTTTTGAATTCAGCCTTCTTGAAGAGCTAGGTTACGCACTAACTTTAGATGCCGATGCTCAAACTGGTGAGAAAATTAGCCCTGAAAAAGAATATTGGTTTGAACCAAATATTGGATTTTCACTAAAAGAGGGTGTTTACAAAAAAGATACATCTGCTAACTTATTTAAAGGGGAAGAGCTTCTGGCATTCAAGGATCATAACTTTAATGCAATCCCATTGACCGCGAAACGATTGATGCGTCTAGCCCTAGAACCTCATATTGGAGAAAAACCACTACTAAGCCGTAATTTGTTTAGCAAGCTAAAAACAACCAATACGGAGTTGATTGATTAATGATTGTTGGCATAGGTACGGATATAATAAAAATATCAAGAATCAAAGAGGTCTATGATCGCCATGAAGATCGATTTGCAGAAAAAATTCTGTGTCCTGCTGAACTCAACATTTTTCAAGAAAAACAAAAATCAATCAGTTATTTGGCCAAGCGTTTTGCAGCGAAAGAGGCTGCGAGTAAAGCCTTGGGAACAGGTATCGGCTTAATTTCTTGGCAAGACATTGAAATAAAAAACAATAGTTCAGGAGCTCCAATTTTATTATTATCAGGTGCAGCTAAAGCAAGAATGAAGTTTCTGGGTGCAACACAATCCTTTGTCAGTCTGTCAGATGAAGTTAGCCATGCTGTAGCTTTTGTCGTGCTTTCTGGGCCTTCCAAGCATCCCATCGGTTAGGCGCTATTGCATTTCATCATTCACAAAGTCTTCAAAATAAGGCAACAATGTAGATGAAGATATAAGATACAATTTATTAGACAAAATAATACTGCCATCTTTGATAGCAATTTTACCGAGGTTGAAAATTTTATGTCGTATCCAACTATTGAGTCCTGCATAGGTAAAACACCTCTGGTTAAACTGCAGCGAATCCATGGGAAAACCTCTAACACTATTCTTGTGAAACTTGAGGGGAACAATCCTGCTGGATCTGTCAAAGATAGGCCGGCCCTTAGCATGATTCAACACGCAGAATCTCGTGGCGACATCAGCCCAGGTGACACCCTTATTGAGGCTACTTCAGGAAATACTGGTATTGCTCTTGCTATGGCCGCTGCTATTAAGGGCTATAAAATGACGCTTATCATGCCAGAAAACAATACTGAGGAGAGGAAAGCAGCGATGCTTGCTTATGGAGCAGAACTAATATTGGTTTCAAAAGAAGCAAGCATGGAGGGAGCCAGAGATTTAGCAAAATCAATGGAGGCAAACGGAAAAGGCAAAGTTCTCGACCAATTTGGCAATATTGATAACCCTTTAGCTCATTTCGAGAATACTGGCCCCGAAATCTGGGAGCAAACTGGAGGAAAAATAACGCACTTTGTCAGCTCTATGGGCACTACAGGGACTATAATGGGCGTCTCCCGTTACCTGAAATCAAAAAATTCGGACATTCAGATCATAGGACTGCAACCAGAGGAGGGTGCCAGCATTCCTGGTATTAGGCGCTGGCCAAAAGAATATCTGCCTAGCATTTATGATTCATCCCGTGTCGATGAAACTATGGATATGGGTCAGCAAGAAGCTGAAGATTGCATGAAACTGATGGCAACTCAAGAGGGCATTTTTTGTGGTGTATCTTCTGGTGGGAATGTAGCTGCAGCCTTAAGGCTATCAAAGATCGTCCGGTCTGCAGTAATAGTTGCTATTATATGCGATAGAGGCGATCGCTACCTCTCATCAGGCGTTTATGTCTAGAAAAAATATATACATAAATGACTTACTGCATCTAATGGAGCGGCTAAGAGACCCAGTTTTCGGCTGTCCTTGGGATATAAAGCAATCGTTCGAAACGATTATCCCGCACACCATAGAAGAGGTGTATGAGGTCATTGATGCCATAGAGAAAAAGGACTTCTCTCATCTAAAAGAAGAACTGGGAGATTTGCTTTTCCAAGTAATATTTTATAGTCAGCTAGCGCATGAAAAATCTCTATTTAGTTTCAATGATGTTGTTTCCTCGGTAACACAGAAGCTCGTATTAAGGCATCCTCATGTTTTTCCAGATGGAATCCTAAAAAGCAAGAGAGACAAATCTATAAATTTGCATGATGAGATATCCATAAAGAAAAATTGGGAGTCCTTAAAGGCTGCAGAGCGGAGAAATAAGGGTGAGCATTCTGTTTTATCCGATATACCGGCCAGTCTTCCATCATTAATTCGCGCCCAAAAGCTACAGAAAAGAGCAGCAAGTAAAGGCTTTGATTGGCCCTCCATAGACGGAGTCTTCAGTAAAATCCATGAGGAAACACAAGAGCTAAAAGAAGCTGTTATTAAAGCTGACCAAGAAGGAATAGAGGAGGAACTTGGGGATATGATGTTTACAATGGTGAACCTTTGCAGACATCTAGGCGTAGATGCAGAAACAGCTATGCGCAAATCATCCTGTAAGTTTGAGCATAGATTTCAATATATCGAAGACCAACTCAAAGCTAGCGACAACGACATGTCCGAGGCTAGCGCAGAAGCACTGGAAAGTCTTTGGGATGAAGCGAAAACCAAAATTAACTCTTAATAAACAGCTGTTTTCTTGTGATCTAAAGAGTTTATGTGTAATGTTTGCGTCCTTAAATTGTTCGTCAAATAATTTATTTATTGTTATTTTCCCCTGAAAA
>CAWUVO010000090.1:0-3677 GCA_963925965.1 uncultured Porticoccus sp.
ACGTATTTCCTATAACCGCAGCCACGCTTGACAAGCTGCAATTAAGAATTTTGGATGCCAGCTTACATAGAGATACAAAAGAAAACACTTTTGATATTTTTTATGTCCTTAATGAATCAGATAAGCCATTTGGAGACCAGACTAAGGTCATCGCACAGATTGAGACGGCACTAAAAAAAGCATTCCAAAACACCAACCAATCTGTTGTGGATGTGCCACGAAGAATTACATCAACTCTTAAGCAATTTAGCATGGCCACTATTGTAAATATCAGCAATGATATCGACAAAATGAGTACAATGCTTGAGGTCATTACACCAGATAGGCCTGGTCTGCTAATGCATTTGGGTCAGATTTTCATGAAATTCAACTTACGACTACTTAGCGCAAAAATATCAACCCTAGGAGAGCGGGTTGAAGACATTTTTCATCTGGTAGACATGGACTATCAACCCTTAAGTGATCCCTTTTTATGCGCCCAGATAAAAGAGACTGTTTGTTACGAGCTTGATGCTCGAGTAATGGAGCAAATAGAGGGTGCACCACTTCAAAAAATGAATCTTTGGGAATAAAAAATTCAATAAAAAACTAAGAGTGATAGAAACTACTAGGCTATTTTGGAAAAATCAGCCATCAACCATCAATTTACGATACAACAACAATGAATAGAGACCTTGATAAACTTCACCAGTATCCTTTTGAGCGGCTCTCATCACTGCTTTCTGAGATTGCGCCGCCAAAAGAATTGGCTCATATATCGTTGTCAGTCGGAGAACCAAAACACTCACCACCCAGCTTTGTTGAAGAAACAATTGCAGCCTCAATGCATAAATTATCAATGTATCCAAGTACAAAAGGAACTCTGGAGTTCAGGCAAGTAATTTCAGATTGGCTAAAAAATCGATTTATGTTAAAAGATATAGATCCAAATACACAGGTATTGTCGGCAAATGGAACCCGAGAGGCTCTTTTTGCCTTTGCTCAAGCCACTATTGATAGAGAAAATAATCCACTTATCCTAATCCCTAATCCTTTTTATCAAATCTATGAGGGGGCCGCACTCCTTTCTGGGGCAAGATTGCATTTTCTTGATTGTAACGAGGCAACAGGGTTTTTGACAGATTTTAGTTCTGTCACAGCTAAAGTCTGGGATGCGTGCCAACTAATCTATATCTGTTCACCCGGAAACCCTAGTGGTGCAGTGCTTAGCATGACTGCTCTGCAAGAATTAATTAATCTTGCTGATCAGCATAATTTCATTATCGCAAGCGATGAATGCTACTCAGAAATATACTATAACGAAAATAATCCGCCTACCGGCTTGCTAGAAGCTTGCGCCAAAATGCAACGCAATGATTATGCTCGTTGCGTCGTTTTTCACAGCCTCTCAAAACGCTCTAATCTGCCTGGGCTAAGATCTGGATTTATTGCAGGAGATGCAAATATTATTTCATCGTTTTTACGCTACCGGACATATCACGGATGTGCAATGTCTCTTATCACTCAATCAGCCAGCATCGCTGCTTGGAGCGACGAAGTGCATGTAAAAAAGAATCGAGAGAAATATCGCCAAAAATTTCAAATCTTTCAACAGATTTTAGGGGATTCTTTGCCATTAAACATACCGGATGCAGGGTTTTATCTTTGGGCTAACATTCTTCCTGCAGGAGTAGGTAATGATGAAATTTTTTCTAGAGAATTATTTTCCCAGCAAAACGTCACCGTATTGCCTGGTCGTTATCTTGGGAGGCTCTCAAATAACAGCAACCCTGGAGAAAATTACATAAGAATGGCCTTGGTGGCCACTGTAGAAGAGTGCCGAGAAGCGGCAGAAAGAATCAAACAACTTATTGCATCTTCCGGTTAAACTAAACCATGCTAAAAAAACAAAGGGCAAGCTATGTTCTCCACAGACTGAATGAACTCTACCCCTCTCCACCCATACCTCTAATACACAAGGATACTTATACTTTACTTGTTGCAGTTCTGCTGTCTGCACAATGCACCGATTCTCGAGTTAACCAAATTACCCCTGTATTATTTAAGAAAGCGGGCAATCCAAGGGACATGTCCACCCTGCCAATAAAAGACATATATGACATCATTCGCCCCTGCGGTCTAGCCCCACAAAAATCTAAAGCTATTTCCGGACTGTCAAGCATCCTCGTTGAGAAGTTTAATGGTGTAGTACCAGAAGACATTAGAGCGCTTGAAAGTCTACCTGGAATTGACCACAAGACAGCTAGCGTTGTTATCTCACAAGGTTTTGGTCATCCTGCATTTGCAGTTGATACTCATATTCATCGTTTGGCTCAAAGATGGGGTTTCACAAATGGGAGAAATGTCGCTCAAACAGAGAAAGATTTAAAATTTTTATTCCCCAGAAAAAGTTGGAGTGCTCTTCACCTACAGTTCATTTACTTTGGTCGTGAATTTTGTTCCGCTTGGAGCTGCGACGGCACAATTTGTGAAATCTGTACAACTTTGTATCCAAACAGAAAAAAGCCTTTGAGAACCCAAAAATCCTGATATTATAATCACTTCCAACCCCTCCTGATTGCTAATTGCAATTTTCATTTTTTAATTAAAAAGATTATTAAAAATAATTAGGTGTGTTTTTGGCAACTACCGCACTATCCCTCTATAATTTCAGGACAATAAAAATTTCATCACTGTATTTTGATAAAAATATGAACAAAATTACGATGTATGGCATAAAAAACTGTGACACGATACGTAAAGCGACTAAATGGCTCAACCAGAACAACATACATCATCAGTTTCATGACTTGCGAACCGATACGCTGACCAAGGTTATGCTAGAAAAATGGGTGTTTGCAGTTGGCTATGAAGTTATTCTTAATAAAAGAGGAACCACATGGAGAAAGCTTCCTATGGAAACTCAAAAAAAAGTTTCTAGGCTCAACATCATACAATTGTTGCTGGAGCAGCCGGCAATGATTAAGAGACCTATACTGGATGTAGATGGTGCTATCCATGTTGGATTTATATTAGATCAATACAAGGCGATTTTTGCCCACCAATCTTAACGTAGTTTTATTTAATAATTTTCATTCGGGAAGTATAAAAATGACAACAATCTTTAGCTTTGGCTTGGGTATTGGCACTCAGAATAAAAGTAGTGCATGGCTGGAAGTCTTTTACCCAGAACCCCAATTAAACCCTGACGAATCTTTGGTGAAAATACTAAAAACAACACTAGGGTACGCCGGCGGAAACCATGATATACCTTTAAATAAAGCTCTGTTAGAGAAGCTTTCTAATGCATTTCTAGACACAAACAAATCTAATCTTGCCTCAATTGTAAACCAACTAAAAAATACTGAGAGGCCAGCCATAGCAACCATATTAGAAACTGACAGTCCTGTGATTTCGGTGCCAGAAGGATATCTAAAACTTCATCTTCTTTCACACAGGCTTGTCAAACCAAATAATATAAACCTTATTGGAATATTTGGAGTCCTTCCAAATGTTGCATGGACGAATGAGGGTGCTATCGATGTTAAAGAGCTTGCCGAGCGCCAGCTAGCCTCTCGCCTGAGAAACTCCAATTTATCAGTTACAAGTATAGATAAATTTCCCAAGATGGTTGATTACATAGTGCCATCAGGAGTCCGAATTGCTGATACAGCAAGAGTTCGCTTAGGGGCTTATAT
>CAWUVO010000091.1:0-6183 GCA_963925965.1 uncultured Porticoccus sp.
ACCATGGGCACCCTATCTGGCGGCGGACAAATTATTATCACTATAGGCAGTCAATGTCTGTTAGGCGCTAACTCTGGGCTAGGTATCCCTTTGGGAGACCGCTGCACTATTGAAGCAGGCCTATACATCACCGCGGGTACAAAAGTTAGCCTGCTGGATGATTGCGGGAAGCTTGTGACTCAAACCAAGGCTCGCAACTTGGCTGGTAAAAATGATCTTTTGTTTAGACGTAATTCTGAAACAGGTGCAGTCGAATGCCTAACCAATCGTTCAGCTGTAGAATTAAACGAAGCTTTGCATTCTTCAAATTAAAGGCTAAATACATGGATACCGCTCTACCAAAACTTTCCACAACACTGCAATTGGCTTGCGAATTAATAAAGTGTGAATCTATCACACCTAATGACGCTGGATGCCAAGACCTAATGATTAGTCGCCTTAAATCTGCCGGCTTCAATATCCAGAATCTCCCTAGCGGTGATGTAAAAAACTTCTGGGCAGTGCATGGAGCAACGGGGCCCACATTTTGTTTTGCTGGTCATACAGATGTCGTTCCAATCGGTGATGTGAAAAGCTGGGCTCGCCCTCCATTTGAACCTCTAATAGAAGGGGACTTGCTTTATGGGCGAGGTACTGCGGACATGAAGGGTTCTCTAGCAGCAATGGTCACTGCGGCAGAAAGGTTTGTGTTATTTTATCCGGATCATCCAGGAAAAATTGCTTTTCTTATCACTAGCGATGAAGAGGGGCCAGCCACAGACGGAACAATAAAAGTCATTGAGTGGCTACAACAGTCCAACCAAGTTCCCGAATGGTGCTTGGTCGGCGAACCCTCAAGCACGAAAATCGTTGGCGATGTGATCAAAAATGGTCGCAGGGGGTCACTGGGTGCAGAGCTAACTGTCAAAGGTGTTCAGGGGCATGTTGCATATCCCCAGTTAGCGGACAACCCCATTCATAATGTTTCACCAGCTTTGTCTGATCTAGTGGCTGAATTCTGGGATAAAGGAAATGAATTTTTTCCGGCTACAAGTTTCCAAATATCTAATATTCAAAGTGGCACAGGAGCCACCAATGTGATTCCAGAAAAAGCTAAAGTATTGTTTAATTTTCGATATTCGACTGAGATTACAGAAAAAGAAATTAAAGCCCGAACAGAAGAAATCTTAGATAAACACAACCTCAACTATAAAATCTCATGGGTCCTGAGCGGCGAACCATTTCTTACCTCCAGGGGCCCTCTGGTAGAATCAACAATGGAAAGCATTCTGGAGGTGGCTGGTATAAAAACTCAACTATCGACTGCAGGAGGGACATCAGATGGTCGCTTCATTGCACCCCATGGATGCCAAGTCGTTGAGTTAGGACCAGTCAATGCCACCATCCATCAGCTTAACGAATGCACGAGCGTCAAGGGTCTTGACTGTCTGAGTGAAATCTACCAAAGAATTCTTGAAAAATTACTTGTCTAGAACCAAAAATCAGTCATCTAAAATGGGTATTTTTTTCAACTAGGTAATTTTTTTAGCGGATAAATATCAAATCTGGTTGATTTTCCTTTCAGGGAATACCCGGGCTGCTGGTCCGCCAAAAATGGTGCGTAGACTGACCTTTTCACCACAACACGGTATCTTGCCTTTTCTTTTGCCAAAGCAAGGAGGCTGAATCCATCGTCATCTGAGCCCAGCAACTGGTGCAGTAGTTGCATTTCTTTTTTTACTTTGCTTGATTTTTCTCTACATGGAAACATGGGGTCAAGATAAATCACATCAGGCCTCGATGCTTCTTCGAAACCCCTTAGATAAAAATCCGCATCTCCATGCACCAGAGAAATACGTTTCAATATTTCCTCCAGATCAGTCCCCGTATTCGATGCCTCGCTTCTTGCCCTAGTAAGACCATCATGAAGCAAAGCCGAAACTACCGGATTGCGCTCAATCATTAATATTTTTGCCCCCAGTGAAGCTAAAACAAAGCCGTCACTACCTAAGCCAGCAGTTAGGTCTGCCACAAACGGTTTATACGCACCATTTGATATCCCTACAGCTTTTGCTATATCTTGATTTTTTCCTCCCCCATACAAACGACGGTGATTTGCTGTGCCATTAACGAAATCACAGCGTACAGGCCCGGGAGAATTTTTACCTAACCTCTGTATAGCTAAGCCACCTTGGCTTAGAACTAGGATCATTCCATCCTTCATCTCATCGATTTTTTTGTATTCTAAGACAGGCAAGCCAAGATCTGCAGCAATTACACAAGCTGAAGATTCGAATCCATCCAAAAATGTTACACACAAGGGCGTACAACTTTTATTCATAAAATAGTTCATTTTGTAGTGCTGTAATTTTATTTACCTGTAATGCGCAAAGAACAAAGAATATGTTTTTCATGAAAACTATCGCTGATATAACTTATTTTTATATTACAAATATTCACCCCAAAAACCAACCTGCGCACACGGGACAAGGACAGAGAGGAGCTTAGTGCTAACCCGCTAACCCTAGGAGAGGAAACTATCGAACTTTTATTGAAAATTTATTGTTTTTTAATCCCACAAAGTTACCCACAATATCTGTGGATAACTTTGTGGACTACATCAATAAAACCCAGTAAGGACCACTCGCTTTGGGGGCTTAAGTTAAATTGGTCATTTTTTAATCAACTAAAAATATTAAATAAAAACAATAACTTATAAAGTTAAATTTTAATATCAACAACTTAGGTCATTTTTTAAAAAGCTACAAGAAAAAATTGATGTGACTGTGGAAAACCCATCATGCTACAAAAAAATGTTAAAAAAACAACTAGTTACAAGCCCCCTAATTCATCCAAGAAAATCTTATTTATTTATGTGTTATATTTTCAGCTTAACCCAAAGAAAACCCTCATTCTGTGTTGCGTAAGAAATAGATGTCAGTTGGCTGTCCACTTCCGAAATAGCTGCCCTTACAAGAGAAACGCTATTATTTTGCTGACTAATATGCCCAATCACTAATTGCTGTAACTGAGAAAGCTGTATATTTTTCAAAAAATATAGCATTTGCTCGTTATTCAGATGGCCCCAGGCGCCACTCACTCTTTTCTTCAGAGCATTAGAGTAGGGTCCATTCGCAAGCATGTGTATATCGTGATTTGATTCTACAATCAGCCCATCACATTGCTTGTAACACTCAATAACATGTCGCGTTACAGTACCCAAGTCCGTCAGAATCCCGAGAGTCAAGCCCTCCCCTCTAATTATAAACTGAACAGGCTCACGCGCATCATGCGCAACAGGCACAGGAGTTATCTGAAACTTTCCAATAAAAAAATCTGAGTGGGTATCAATTAGCGTCAAGCCTGCTTGAGGATCGCCTTTTAAAAATTTGCTCGTTCCAGAAGTCATCATTACAGGAAGTTTATATTTTTTTGCGAGAGGAAAAACACCTCGAATATGATCAGAATGCTCATGAGTAACTACAATCGCATTTATGTCTTTAGGTTGTAATCCCAAAAAATCTAGCCTTCTTTCTGTCTCCTTTATCGAAAACCCACAATCAATTAAAATCACAGTATCGTCACATTGCACGACTGTACTGTTTCCTTTGCTGCCGCTACCTAACGAAGAAAATCTCATAAATTAAGAAAGATTTCCACGTATAATTTTTAGTAATTTAATGCTTAAAAGTTGTCCAAGAGTTTTATCATCTCTGTCTGTAATACTCACCTCAACACTATTTTTTTTCTGTGTAACTTTTATTTTATACTTAAGGGCCTCTGGCTCTTTTTCTTCCTTACGGCTAGCGAGAAAAGTATTCACTAGCCCAAGTATTGATTCATCCTCATGCGCCGTAATTACCTCGACAAAATCTGTCAAAAAATATCCTTTCGACTGATCTTGGTCTGTAATGGAAAAACCACCCAAAGAGAGAGATTGCAGTAAGCTATTCCAACTGCGCGCATAATTTAATTTTAATTCAATATAAGGTGCTGAATTTTCAGGAACAATAACATTGACCTTTGAGTCGCCTCCAATATTCTGAGCTAGCAGCGATACAGAACTGCCGGTGATGTCAGCAGCCATTGCGTTAGCTATTAGCTCAGTAAATTCCTTCTCTCTTGAGATGTTCATTGAATCTATTGGCCACTCACTAGCCGAGCTGTCTACCCCTAAAGGCTCCTGCATTTGGATTATTCTGATCTCGCTACTACGAACACCAACACCCGGCAAAATAACAAAACGAAATCTGTGGCTATACTTGGTATCGTCCTTAAACTCCAACCATCCTGTCTCCAGAATCCCTTTGGGAGGGTCAATTTTTGCAGTTGGAACCGCGCTTCTCGTCAAAATACTTCTTAATCTAGGCCAAATTTCAGCAGGAGGCTTGTTAATCGAAATCCAGCGTTTGCCAGAAAAGGATACTATGTCAACAGTCTGTTTAAATAGTTTTTCTGAGAGAGGTTGAGGTCTTGGAGCATCAAATAATTTTAACGGAAGCCCGGAAACGGGTATATCTGGAACAACATACAATTCACCCAAAGCAGCCTCAGATGGCGCCTTCATAGGAGGAATTTCCGAAGACTGAAGATAGTCATTAGCGCGATTGCGTATTGGAGCATTACTGCCGCTACAAGAAGTGATAGCCAGTATCGCTAAAATCAACATCACTAATTTTATGTTTGATGTCATTAATCGTACTCCAATTTTTTGTAGAATTTTCTTGCTAATCCAAAAGCCCGGCCAATGTCAATGCCTTAGAGACCTGAGTTTTTAACTCATGCGATAAATCGGTGAGAGGTAATCGAATGCCGTGCTTCATTAATCCCATCTCAGCTACAGCCCATTTTACTGGAATCGGATTAGATTCAACAAACATAGCGTCATGAACTAAAGAAAGAAATTTATTTATATCGCGAGCTTCATCGGCAGCCCCAGCCAAAGCAAGTCTGCACATGTCAGCTATTAATCGTGGTGCAACATTAGCGGTCACGGATACATTGCCATGCCCGCCCATTAATATTAACTCTACTGCTGTGGCATCATCTCCAGAGTAAATAGCAAATCCTGGGGGGCATGTTTCAATAAGTTCTCTCGCTCTACTCAGCTCACCAGTAGCATCTTTGATTCCAACAATATTTTCAATTTTCGCTAAACGACATACTGTACTAGGAAGCATATCGCATGCAGTTCGGCCTGGAACATTGTATAAAATCTGCGGTATATCTACCGACCCAGCAATAGCTTTATGGTGAAGATAAAGCCCCTCTTGAGTTGGCTTGTTGTAGTAAGGAACTACCAACAAGCAGGCATCAGCGCCAGACTCTTGAGCACGATGCGTCCATTCGATGGCCTCCTTTGTACAGTTTGCCCCAGTGCCTGCAATTACAGGGATGCGTCCAGCCGAATCTTCAACAATAGCAGCAATAGTCGCCATATGCTCCTGCACATCAAGAGTAGGTGATTCGCCTGTGGTTCCAACCGCTACAATAGCATTTGTTCCTTGTTGAATATGCCATTCAACCAGGGCCTTAAGGCAATCCCAGTCAATTTCAAGACTGCCAGGAATCATGGGTGTTACCAAAGCAACAATGCTGCCGGTGATCATATAGCTCCTCGATGCTCGCTAGCAAAAATTTTAAAGTTCTATGGTACTGACACCAATCAAGCAGAACAAGCATTTGCTGATGATTCTGACTAGTATAATTACCCCTCAACGACCTTGTGTCTTATCTTTTCTTGGGGTATGGCCTTAATTCTCCCGATGGACGCGTCTTGAATCTTCGGTGCGCCCACAAATATTGGTCAGGTTGTTCGAGGATCATGATTTCAACTCTTCTATTAATCATTTCCGCACTAGCCACTTCATCATCGCATGGAAAATTTTTCAATGGTGGATGCACTACAACCTTATACCCCTTGTTGTTGGGTAACCTTACATGGGAAAAAGGAAGCACAGCAGCACTACCCAATGTCGCAAATTTAGCAGTTGCCGCCACAGAAGCCGCTTTCATGCTAAAAAAATTGGCAAACACACTCTGCTTAGAGCCATAGTCTTGGTCTGGGGCATACCAAATAATTCTTCCTTGTCGCAGACCTTTCAGTATTCCCCGGACATCATCGCGCGTATAGACCTCAGATTCTGAATTTCTTACAAGCCGGCCTTTTTTCTGAAAATAATCATAAACAATGTTTTTGTGCGG
>CAWUVO010000092.1:0-6946 GCA_963925965.1 uncultured Porticoccus sp.
CAGTCAATCTGACTAAATTTGTAAAAAATCCCTTCACGAACAAAGCGGAGTTTGACTGGCAAGCTTATCGCGAAGTGGTCTCTGTGTTTACTCGAATGTTAGATAACGTTGTAGAGATTAATGGCTTGCCTTTAGAAGGTCAACGAGAAGCAATCATGAATAAACGTCGCCATGGCATGGGATTTTTAGGCTTAGGTTCGACTATGGTCATGCTGACCATGCCTTACGGCTCTGTTGATTCGCTAGCTTTTACAGAAAAAGTTTCCCGTGAATTATCTATGGCTGGCTGGCGTGCAGGTTTAAGTTTGGCTAAAGAGAAAGGTCCAGCTCCAATAATGGACGAAGATTTTGAGGTAACCGAAGCAATGCTTCGGAAGTGTCCAAAAATGACTAAAGACGGAATTACTACAGGAGACAAGATTAGGGGTAAATTACTTCATGCTCGTTATAGCCAATACATGCAAAAAATTGCAGAAATTGACCCAAAATTGGTTGAAGAGCTAGCGGATGTGGGTTGTAGATTTACCCATCATTCCTCTATTGCTCCAACGGGGACGATATCGTTGTCGCTCGCCAATAATGCCAGTAATGGCATTGAGCCAAGCTTCGCACACCACTATGCACGTAATGTGATTAGAGAAGGGAAAAAATCGAAAGAAAAAGTGGATGTGTTTTCTTATGAGTTACTGGCTTATCGAGAGTTGATTAACCCAGAAGCGATGCCTTTTGCAGAGAACGATGAGCAAATGCTCCCTGATTACTTCGTCTCTAGTGCTGATATACAACCTAAAAATCATGTTGACGTGCAAGCAGCATCTCAAAAATGGATTGATTCTTCGATATCGAAGACTATCAATGTTCCCACAGACTGTGACTTTGAAGAGTTCAAGGATATATATCTTTATGCGTACGAAAAAGGGCTGAAGGGCTGCACAACGTTTCGCTTTAATCCTGAAGCATTTCAGGGTGTGCTGGTTACAGAAAAAGATTTAGAAAATACAACTTATCAGTTTACATTGGAAGATGGCTCGACTGTCGAAGTGAAGGGAAATGATGAGGTTGAGTATGATGGTGAAATGCATACTGCCGCTAATTTGTTTGATGCCTTAAAAGAAGGCTATTACGGTAAATTTTAATTGAGTAATGAAACATGAAGATAAAGTTAAACCAAAAAATTATAGGCTACCAGGTATTATCACCATCAAATGATGTAGCGCCACCAATCGCACCTAAACCTTTAGCACGCGCGATTGAGCTAATGACAGAGCATGTGAGCCGTCCAGATGAGCTGTATGGGTCCACTTATAAAGTAAAAACCCCTCAGTCTGAACATGCATTGTATATAACCATTAATGACATTATTTTAAACCCTGGCACTGATAATGAGCAACGGCGTCCTTTTGAGATTTTTATTAATTCGAAAAATATGGAGCAGTTTCAGTGGGTGGTAGCATTAACTCGGGTTATTTCCGCAGTGTTTCGAAAAGGAGGAGATTGCACTTTCTTGGCTGAAGAGTTAAAAGCGGTATTTGATCCTCAGGGAGGCTATTTTAAGCGCGGCGGAAAATTTATGCCTTCTTTGGTTGCAGAAATTGGTGAAGCTATTGAACAGCACCTGACTAAAATAGGTATGATTAAAGTTGCAGGGCTGGATGAACACCAGAAAGATATTCTCGCTGAAAAGAGAGCAGAATACGATTCAAAGATATCTTCTGCTAGCAATAATGGAGAGACAGATAATGCTTTTCCTCCAAGTGCAAGTCTTTGTCGGAAGTGTATGACCAAAGCTGCTATTTTGATGGATGGGTGTATGACTTGCCTAAATTGCGGCGAGTCAAAATGTGGTTAAGCTAGAGCGATGCTTTAACGAACTCCATTAGCCTGGTGATCGCTTCACTGGGGTCACTGTTTTGAGATATGAGGCTAACCCCAACTTTTCCGAGCTTCGGAAGTTTCTCATTATTTTTTAATATGCGTAGATTCTCAGGAACGGTACTTTTGGCTAAAACTGTTACCCCTAATCCTTCGTTAATGGCTGCCTGAATGCCTGTTAGATCGGGTATTGTATAGACAATACGCCAAGATTTTAGATTTTTCTGGAGGGTTTCTTTTCCTCGTTTTCGATAGATGCACCCTTCAGGAGCAGCAATTAACGGCAGTATCGTTTGTAAGTGAGCATCACTATCAGTGCCGCTCACCCAGACTAATTCATCTTCTTTAATAAGACTGCTTCCGGCTGAGAATGGATCGTCATGTAGCGCTAGGATAAGGTCATAACGAAGGCGGCCTGACGTCGATAAAAGATCTTTGCTTAAAGCGCAAGTGACTTCAAGGGTGACATTTGGGTATGCTTGCGCAAAACGACCTACGATTTTTGGCAACAAAGTGGTGGCAAATTCACTGGGAATGCCAAAATGAATTTGACCACTTACTGAGCTCTTACTGAACCGAGATACAGCTTCATCATTTATAGCTAAAATTTGTTTGGCGTATTTGAATAGTAAATGTCCTGATGGGCTAAGCTCTAAGTGTTGTCCGCTTCGAATAAGTAGAGTTTGTTCAAGCGTTTCTTCCAAACGCTTTAACTGAAGACTAATTGCTGGTTGCGACCGGCCTAGCCACTCCGCAGCTTGAGTGAAGCCGCCCAATTCGATGACAGTAACGAATGATCTAAGGAGCGCTGTGGGAATATTGATCATATTGTTTGATCCAGTAGTATTTAAATTATTTATGAATATATTTTAACTATTAATTTTACCAATTTATACATGGACGTTAAAATGACACTTTTATATGCACTCTTTTACATCTACATTTAGAAAATTATAGCTATGAACAAAGATAACAGTAGTAAATTTAAGGCCACGCCGCTTAAGGACCTTCACTTGCAATTAGATGCACGTATGGTGCCTTTTGCGGGTTATGAAATGCCAGTGCAATACTCAGATGGCGTAAAAACAGAACATTTACATACTCGTCAACATGCTGGATTATTTGATGTTTCTCATATGGGGCAAATAACTATTACAGGAAAAGGTGTGGCGAGAGCTCTCGAGGCATTGATTCCTGTTGAGTTAGAGAGTTTAGGTATTAATAAACAGACCTATGCTTTGCTGACTAATGATCATGGAGGAATTCTCGATGATTTGGTGATTGCACGATGGTCAGAGGACTGTTTTTTTCTTGTCGTTAATGCAGGCTGTAAGGACCGGGACCTTAAATATTTGAGAGATAATCTTGATGGATTTGATATTGACCACATGGAGAGTCAGGGATTGCTTGCGTTGCAAGGACCTGCTGCCGAACAAGTAATGAAAGATTTGGCTCCGGAGTCAGCAGAAATGTTATTCATGTCAGGTTCCCGCGTTAATTTAGCTGGAATTGACTGCTACATAACTCGCTCTGGCTATACCGGCGAAGATGGATTTGAGATTTCTATCCCGCCTGAGTTTTCTGAATCACTGGCTCGCAAGCTGTTATCTTATGAACGGGTAAAGCCTGCTGGTTTGGGTGCTAGGGAACATTAAGATTAGAGGCAGGACTTTGCCTCTATGGCCATGACATTGATGCCCAGACTACTCCCGTTCAAGCTTCTTTGCTTTGGAGTATCAGCAAGTCCCGTCGTTCGGATGGTGAAAAGTCTGGAGGCTTCCCTGGCGCTGACATTATTTTTCAAGAAACTATACATGGCCCTACACGAAAGCGTGTTGGCCTTAAAATAGAAGGAAAGGCGCCAGTTCGAGAAGGCGCCGAACTTGTAAACAAAAAAAACGAAGTCATCGGTATTGCCACTAGCGGCGGTTTTGGCCCAAGCCTTGATGCCCCCCTAGCTATGGGTTATGTAAAGACAGAGTATTCAACAATAGGCACTGAATTTGGAGCAATTGTGCGCGGCAAAGTACACCCAGTTTCTGTTCAAAAAATGCCATTTGTACCAAACCGTTATTACCGCGGATAAAGAATTGATTTAATTATTAGTTCTGTCGATTAAAGGCTCAACATCAACGAAATATTAATTAAAAAATATAGAGATATTGCTGCATGAAATTACTAGTAGACCTGTCCAATAGCAACGAATTTATTCGTCGACATATAGGCCCATCCGATGAAGACAAGCTAGCAATGCTCCAGAGTATTGGATATCAATCCTTGGGCTCTTTCATTGATGCAGTGGTCCCGAAAAAGATTCGTTTTTCCGAATTCCTTGATTTAGGAGACGCGGCAACAGAGCAAGAAACATTGGACAAATTGGCAAGTATCGCCAGTAAGAACAAGGTGTTAAAAACTTTTATTGGCCAAGGTTACTATAACACCATTACACCCAATGTGATCTTACGAAATGTATTAGAGAATCCGGCATGGTATACCGCCTATACCCCTTATCAGCCTGAAATTTCTCAAGGACGTCTTGAGGCATTGCTAAATTTTCAAACAATGATTATTGATCTTACTGGAATGGATTTAGCGAGCGCATCGTTGCTAGATGAAGGAACTGCAGCGGCTGAAGCGATGACACTTTGTCGGCGGATGTCGAAATCCAAAGGCGCGGTATTTTTTGTTGATAAGTATTGTTTCCCGCAAACAGTCGATGTAATTAAGACTCGAGCAGAACCAATGGGCTTGGATGTTGTTGTCGGGGATCCATCTGAGATCGAGAAGCATGATTTGTTTGGAGTACTACTACAGTATCCAGGTGAAGATGGAGCAATTAGAGATTTTAGTGAAGTTGTGAAAATTGCTCATCAGAAGCAAGCGCTGGTAGTTATGGCCGCAGATATCTTAAGCTTATTGCTGCTTAAAAGTCCTGGTGATATAGGCGCTGATGTAGCCATAGGCTGCACCCAGAGATTTGGTGTCCCGCTGGGCTTCGGGGGACCGCATGCGGCTTATATGGCGACAAAAGACCTATTTAAGCGCTCACTGCCAGGTCGTTTAGTTGGTATATCTCTTGATAGTGACGGGAAGCCAGCTTATCGGTTGGCCTTGCAGACTCGAGAACAACATATCCGTCGAGAAAAGGCCACTAGTAATATCTGTACTGCGCAAGCACTTTTAGCAGTTATGGCAAGTATGTATGCAATCTACCATGGCCCTGTTGGACTTAAACGTATTGCTCAAAAAGTGCATTGTCTTACAGCTATTTTTTCATCTGGTTTGAAGAAAATTGGGTACATGCCAGTGAATGATAGTTTTTTTGACACACTTACTGTAGTTACAGGTAAGGATACTGCTGCAATCCACAAATCAGCTGTTTCCGCAGGGTTTAATTTGCGAATAATCGATGAGCTTCATCTGGGCGTCTCTTTTGATGAAGTCACTTGTTCGACAGATATAGAAATTCTTTGGCGTGTGTTTAATAAAAATACGAATTTAACCGTCAATGAGGTGGAGCCTTCGGCAATCAGTGGGTTGCCAGTTGGATTATTGCGCGAAGATATTCCTTTGTCTCATCAGGTATTCAATACTTACCACTCAGAGACAGAAATGCTTCGTTATCTGCGGAAACTTTCAGATAAAGATATTGCGCTGGATCGCGCAATGATACCTCTTGGTTCATGCACAATGAAATTGAACGCTACAGCAGAAATGATACCTGTCAGCTGGCCAGAATTTGCGAATATGCACCCCTTTGCTCCATTTGATCAAACGGCAGGTTATACGGAAATGATCAAAGAAGTCGAGTCCATGCTCTGTGTTGTGACAGGGTATGATGCAGTTTCTTTGCAACCCAATGCGGGATCTCAGGGAGAATATGCTGGATTGCTAGCCATTCGCGCCTATCATGCGAGCCGAGGGGATTCAAATCGCAATATATGCTTAATTCCTAGTTCTGCTCATGGCACAAATCCTGCTTCTGCTCAGATGTGCGGCATGACAGTAGTGGTAACCAGTTGCGACGAGAAAGGGAATGTCGATCTACAGGAACTTCGAGCGAGGGCGGAGGAACATGCTGATAATTTAGCAGCTATTATGGTGACTTATCCTTCAACACATGGTGTGTTTGAAGAAGGTATTATTGAAATTTGCGATATAGTCCACCAGCATGGGGGCCAAGTTTATATTGATGGAGCCAATCTCAATGCCATGGTCGGCCTTTGTAAGCCAGGAAAATTTGGTGGGGATGTCTCTCATTTAAATCTTCATAAGACCTTTTGTATCCCTCATGGTGGTGGTGGTCCTGGAGTTGGTCCTGTTGCAGTTAGTCAGCATTTAGCGCCTTATCTGCCAGGACACCAAAGGTTCGCTCAAGATTCTACTGTGAACGCGGTTTCATCTGCACCATGGGGCAGTGCCGGCATCCTTCCAATAACCTGGATGTACATGAAAATGATGGGATCGGAGGGGTTAAAGCATGCGACTGAGGTAGCTATTTTAAACGCAAATTATATTGCAAATCGCCTCAAAAATGATTACACAATTCTTTATACGGGAGCGAATGATCGGGTCGCACATGAATGCATTATAGATTTGCGAAAGATTAAAGATGATACTGGAGTTTCAGTCGACGATTTGGCAAAGCGACTTATTGATTATGGCTTCCATGCTCCTACCATGTCATTTCCCGTTCCAGGCACCTTGATGATTGAGCCCACTGAAAGTGAATCCAAAAATGAACTAGATCGTTTTTGTGATGCTATGTTAGAAATCCGAAAGGAGATTTTCGCTGTACAGCAAGGTGAATACCCTGTGGATGACAACCCTCTCTGCCATGCGCCTCATGCTGCTGATATAGTAGCAGCTAATGACTGGAATAGAAGTTACTCAAGAGAGAAGGCGGCTTACCCTCTCGCATCGCTGAGAGACTCAAAGTATTGGCCTCCAGTTGGCAGAATTGACAATGTGCATGGGGATAAGAATTTAATTTGTGCTTGTGTGCCAACCTCGGATTACGAGTGATTAGCTTCCAGAACTTTATTCTAGATCGACCTGTAAATTCAAAAAATTG
>CAWUVO010000093.1:0-3447 GCA_963925965.1 uncultured Porticoccus sp.
CCAGTATATTATCAACCCATCACTCCTCGCCTCTAATCCAAAAATATCAGCCGGAAGGCCATCTAATACCAATCCGATAGCATCCATGATGAGGTCATTCGATTCTCTGCTCAACCATTGCCAGCGGAGCCAAGGAGATGGGCTACCCCTTGAAACACCTTTCGCTAACAACCAGTCCTCCATTCGGGGTTTTTGTGATCGTGATGAATCAGGTATCCACGGCAATCTATAGGTAACGCAATCCAATCTCGTTTCCCCTTGCCGGGCATCAGGGGGCGCACTGAGACTTACGATTAAACCTAAACGCGTAGCCTCTTTTCGCATATTTATCATAAGATTTTGACGGGGCGATTGTCGAAACCACATGAGAGGTGAGAGAATAACCAATAATACGAATGCAATTAATAGATATATCATTGTTTGCTAATGCTTTAATTTATTTTTCAGGTATAAGACTACAAAGCCGCTATATAAAAGGGCTTACATCAGCTCTTTTTTATATCAAATCTAGTAGCTATGATAGGCACAAGTATACGAAACCTTCTAGATTTAAAATCTATTCATTTTTTATAACAGACAGTACATTTTTATGGAACGAAATAGCGATACAGCTCTCTGCAAGAAATGGTTAATATTTTTTACACCGCTATTCCTTCAATCATCATTGTTGATATTAGCTCTTTTGCTACCTATAAAATCATGGGCCTCCGAAAAGAAAATAACAGAACCCTCTTTAGAAGACCAGAGAGAAAGCTTTCATCTCGCTTATGATGCACTTCAGATTAGGGACACAGAAACCTACTTAGATCAGTATGCAAAACTGGGCACCTATCCCCTGAGGCACTACTTGGAAGCTTTGGAGTTACTTCAAAGAATTCACAGTCTCCCAAAAGAGGATATAAGACGATTTTTAAAACGGCATAATGAAACAGCTATCGCAGATGACATACGCCATCACTGGCTGGAAACTTTACGCAAACGAAATAAGTGGCAAGATTATTTAATCGACTATAAGAAAAGTGGAGCCTCAACAAAACAACAGTGCTACTACCAGCTAGCAAGAATTAAACGTAGCGGTGATGATAAAAATAATGCGATCTTAGATGCAATCAAGCTATGGTCTGTTGGCAAATCTCAACCCAAAGAATGCAATAAACTATTTTCAATCTTAATCCAAGGCAACCATATTACTGAAAATATTGCATGGCAGCGCTACATCAAATCAATTCTAAATCGTCAATACCAGTTATCAAGGTACTTGCTACGATTTATTGCTAATCCTGACCATCAAAAGCTAGCAGACAAAATTTATCGAATATATCGCTACAAAAATGCTGTGACCGACCACAAACTATTCACGAACAATGAACTGCGATTAAATAGCGCAGAAATACACGAGGCTCTTTCCTACGGACTACGTCGACTAGCAAAAAAAGATGCGTCCCAAGCGCTTGGGCACTTTAATGCATACAAAACAACGCATCATTTCAGTCCCGAACAAACAAGCAAAGTTGTTGCCACATTAGTTAAAGAGTTTTATTCTCAAAATGAACCAGAAGCTGCTGATCAATACCTCACAGAGAACATCACCCTAGCAGACAGTGAACTTCTTGAATGGCGCGTCCGGCAGTCTATTCGGTCTGGAGACTGGAAAGATACGCTGTTCTGGATCAAAAATATGCCTACAGACCTAAAAAACAAACAAGTCTGGAGATATTGGGACCAAAGAAGCAAAGATCTATCTGAACAAAAAATAGCCACCAATAAAAGCAACTCATCAGTTACCCAGGGGAATTATATCCATTTATCTCTTGAGCGGAGTTTTTATGGATTTCTGAGCAGTCAGTGGCTGGGGGTAGAGAGCAGCATGAATCACAAAGACTCAGCTCTGGGCCTGCAAGGACTATCAAAACTAGAAGAACTGCCTGGGATGGTTCGCACTAGGGAGTTACTCCATCACAAGCAGTATCTTTCTGCGCGTAGAGCATGGAACCAAACCACGAGAAAATTCAACAAAACAGAATGGATATTAGCGGCTCATTTGTGTAAAAAATGGCAATGGCATAATGGCGCTATAACCAGCATGATAAGAGCAGCCTACTGGGATAATATTGAACTACGCTTTCCGGTTTCTTTTGAAAGTGAGTTTCGAGAGCACTCAAAGTTAAATGAAATTCCGAAGCATTGGTTAATTTCCCTCGCTCGCCAAGAAAGTGCTTTTTATGTGAAGGCGTCATCGCCTGCTGGGGCAAAAGGCCTAATGCAGCTAATGCCATCAACAGCGCGCGCAGTGGCGCGCAAAAACCTCGTGCACTACGAGGGTAGCGATGATCTATATGACCCTGAGAAAAATATTGCCCTAGGTAGTCTTTATTTTCGAGAGATGCTGGATCGCTTCAATAACAACCGTATTCTAGCAATAGCTGCCTATAATGCAGGGCCTAGCAGAGTGCAGCGCTGGAATAAAAAAACTGCAGGAAAACTCCCATTTGATGCTTGGATTGAAGCTATTCCTTTCAAGGAAACCCGCAACTACGTACAAAATGTACTGGCTTTTTCGGCAATATATGCCAAGAAATTAGACATCCATGAGCAAATGATAAGTGAACAAGAAAAAATGCAGCGGCTATGACTAATCTACCTCGATGCGAAAGCCCCTTGATTGATATAGGGGTAAATCTGACTCACGCAGCCTTTGATGGCAACCTGGCGCCTGTCTTGGACCGCGCGCAACAAGCTAATATAAGCAAGTTAATCATCACCGGTACAGATGAGCGAGAAAGTGCACGCAGCTTAAATCTTTGTCAAGATATGGCATTAGATTATCCTAATATGTTGTATGCCACATGCGGTATACATCCTCACAATGCCAAAGAATTTAACACAGAAACTATAATCAACCTGAAGAGCTTGGCTGCTAACAAAGAAGTGGTTGCGATTGGAGAGACAGGGCTTGACTTCCATCGCAACTTTTCACCCCCCAGGGATCAAGAAAAGGCGTTTGAAGCACAACTTGAGCTAGCAGCCGAATTGCAGCTACCTGTTTTTCTGCATGAAAGAGATGCACATCAGCGCCAACTAGAAATACTAAAACAATACCGCGATCACCTAACAAACGCTGTAATTCACTGCTTTACAGGCGATCAAACCTCTTTATTTAACTATCTCGATCTAGATCTACATATCGGTATTACAGGATGGATTTGCGACGAAAGGCGCGGTCAAGAACTACAAAAAATTGCTAAAGATATCCCATTAAATCGATTGATGCTAGAAACTGATGCGCCCTACCTTTTACCAAGAACAATGAATCACACAACCAAGAAAAAAATAAACGAACCGGCATTCTTGCCTTGGGTGTTAAGTGCTGTTGCCGATCAGCGGGCTGAGACCATGCTGGAAATTGCAGAGGAGACCACGCTAACATCAACCCTCTTTTTCAATCTA
>CAWUVO010000094.1:0-13436 GCA_963925965.1 uncultured Porticoccus sp.
CATCTCTAATTCGATGACATCGTCAGCAATAAAAGAAACATTTAACCCTTTTATTTTAGTGGCCTTACCGCTGGCTTTTTTGATCATATCTTTTTCTATATCTATGCCAATAAAGCGGGCCTCTGGTTTTTTTTGATTATGCATCGCAAGCTTTAGGGTCAGTGTGCCTGTAGAGCAGCCCACCTCATAGCATAGAGAGTCTGGCTTAATAAAAAAATCACTCATATCACATATGAGATCATGTCCTTCTTCGTAGAGGGGAACTGATTTGGATATATGATCATCAAATGAATCCACAATCTCCCCATTAAATTTCCAATTTGCCCTATCTGCAGGTAATCCATCGCCCACCTTTGTCATTCCGCGTTCCTTCTTATAATTGAAGCATTTGGTTATGCCATATTATCACTAAACTATCTAATGCTCTCAGACAATCTAACAGTTAGAATAAGCCTATGACACTGCCTAAAAAAGTCAAAATTGTAGAAGTAAGCCCAAGAGACGGCCTTCAAAACGAACAGCAATTGGTTAGCACTAAATTAAAAATAGAGTTGATCAATTTTTTGGTGGACGCAGGAGTTCGCTACATCGAAGCGGGTAGTTTCGTGAACCCCAGCTGGGTCCCTCAGATGGCTACTAGTGATGCTGTTTTTCGTGGCATCAAGCAAAGGAAAGATGTTACCTTTTCAGCATTAACTCCAAATCTACAAGGGTTTAATCGTGCTATGGCGGTTAATGTTGGAGAGGTTGCTATTTTTACGACAGTCTCCGAATCTTTTAGTCAGAAAAATATCAACTGCTCTATTGATCAGAGTTTGGAGCGTTTTACGCCCGTTCTCAAAGCTGCCGCAGATAAAGATATACCTGTGCGGGCTTATGTTTCTTGTGTGGCGGGCTGCCCTTACGAGGGAAACATAGATCCAACTAAAGTCGCTGAGCTAGCCGCTAGACTTAGCGAGATGGGATGTTATGAGGTCTCACTGGGCGATACAATAGGTATTGGTACACCAGACAGCATCTCTCGGATAATTGAAAAAGTAGCGGAAAAAATTTCTATCCAGAATATTGCTGTGCATCTGCATGATACTTACGGCCAAGCACTAGCAAATATTTATGCTTCTTTATTGATGGGTGTTTCTGTCATTGATAGCTCTATAGCCGGCTTAGGCGGCTGTCCTTATGTAAAAAATCCTCAAGGTTCGGCTGCTTCAGGGAATATTGCCACTGAAGATCTGATCTATATGCTTAATGGGTTAAATATCGAGCATGGCATAAATTTAGAAAAAATTGTTGAAGCCGGCCGCTTTATCTCCAAAGAGCTTAAAAGAAGCAATGGATCAAAAGTTTCTATAGCATTAGCTTGATAATGTCATGCTTTTTATTGTATTTTGCAACCGCTAACTACTGTTAGTAACAAATGCTAATTTAGAGAACCCTTATGAACTCGTCTTCTGAGAATGGATCCACAGAAAAAAAATTACAAAATATTAAAGAAATCACCGTAAACGGAACTGTGATTAGTCCTGCTGAGATAATTCAGGAGATGTCACATCATTCGACGGATTCTCCGGAAGACATGATTAGAAAGTCATCTGAGGTCCTGATTACACAGTTGCTACTTATCCAAAAAGCCCAAGAGCTCGGATTGAATAAGCGTCTTCCAAAAGACAGCGACATACCTGTCGAAGAAACTATAATTGGTAGGCTTATTGAGAAGGAGATAGCAAAGTCAGACGAAGTTTCTGAAGAAGAATGTGAGAAGTACTATGATGAACATAAAGTTGAATTTTTCACTCAAGAAATGCTGGAGCTAAAGCATATTTTGATAGGCGCTACCCCTGAGAAAAAAAATGAAAGATCTCAGGCAAAAAAATTAGCTGAATCATTAATATTAAAGTTAAAAGATTCTTTAGATCAGTTTGATTTCTTGGTGGATGAGCATTCTAGCTGCCCTTCTAAGGAGACCGGTGGAACGTTAGGTAGAATCGGGCGAGGTCAAACTCCTCCAGAATTTGAAAAAATAGTTTTTGCTCTTGCAGAAGGGTTAGCCGACAAGCCTGTTAAGTCTAATTTCGGCTTTCATGTAGTTTACATTGATAAAAAAATACCAGCGAAACAGCTAGATTATGATCAAGTTAAAAGTGATATCGCTGATATGTTGATAGAAGTTGGCCACCGCATAGAAATTTCTAAATATATTCATCAGCTAATTGATACGGCAGACATTCAGGGTGTTGATTTTAAAATCGGTCGCCCGGCATAAAATAAACTAACATTTTCTTGTGCAGGTCTTAGTCCATGTCTTGGTTGCAAGTATCTCTATATATCACGGCTTAGAATAGCAATCTGCTGTGAGATTAATTCTTTGCTGTCCTCATTTAATTCTTCGACTCTAAACAGTACGCTTTTTTCACTGGGAGGACATAAGGATATATCTTGGAGTGATCCATGTGATTTAGTTGGTGCATCTAGAAGTATTTCACCATCAACCGCTTGCTCCAGCATTAATTGAAGTGAATTCAAGTGCACCTCACAATGCGATTCATTAAGGATCTGGGATCTGGAGTATTTTTTTTTGTCATTTGATATTACGCTGGCTAGTTCTAACTTTATCCCTTGTGTGTCGAGTAATTTTTTACTTAAGTCATGAATTGCAGTGGCGCAGTATAAAGCCCTAAGAGGGTGATCATCATATTCCGAATTTCCTTTGAATTGTAGGTATATACTGCGCTGTCCTGCGCTTAGTCGGGTCGCTCCATAAATGTCCGCTGCATCGTTGACCAGAACATCAAACTGAGACATAACAGATTCAAGGTGTTCTGGATTTACCCTTGTTTTTAAGATGGTTAAATTTTTACAGTCAATAGCCAAAAGCGCATAGTCTTCTACCTTTTGTTCGGTATAGGGCTGTTGATTTTCTTTTCTAGTTGCTATTAGAGGCTTGAGTCGATGCTCGAGTGCACTCAACTCATCCATAGTCTCCTTATCGTCCCCAGGCAGTTGTTGAATAAGATGATTGAGTCTAAATGAAAAATTTTTCCCTATTTTGACTGATAAATATATTAGTATAAAAAATATGCTAGCAAATAAAAAAGCGATTGCGAAGCGTAAAGTCTGAAAATATGTCGCAAAAAATTCTTGGTCGAATTGGACTAGAGCGTAGCCTGCAGTAGCATTTTCTATAGTTATGGTGCTGGTGTAAGTATGGGTTGCATTACTTGCTAAGGGAGTCCTGTTGGGGGATTTCGTAGCTTTTGCCAGAAGATTTCTAGATGCGTCATGCACCGCAACATGTTGAATACCTTCAATGGTTAGCATGTCGTCTATTTCTATCTGGAGGCTCAATTTATCCTCGTTGATGATTGAACTTCGAGATATTTTAGCTAGTTGTGATGACAGTGCCTGCCCTAGATAATTTTCTTGCTCATCAGATATTGAGTCTAACTCTACACTTAATATTATTGCGCTTAGAATCGCAAAAGTTAAAGAGAATATCATGGTAAACGTAGGCAGCAATTTTGCATAAGATTTTTTGTTCTTGCCCATTCTTAATTATTCCCATAAGGTTTATTAGATTAGACTCATTCTATCTTATCGGTCGTCCTTCTATAATACTTAATATAGAGGGCGGCAGTATTATTGGTTTGTATTTTTTATATTGGAATAAATTGTGAGAGAAATTTTACTTATTAGTATATCAGGCGATGATAAGCCCGGAGTGACACAAGCTGTGTCAGAGGCATTGATGCATCATCGATGTGATATCTTGGATATCAGTCAGTCCGTCATACATGATAATTTAAATCTTGGATTATTAGCGAGAATACCTTTAGGTCATCAGTTAGAAAAAATAAAGGATGAAATTTTTTCCTCTCTTAGCTTGATGGACATGAAAGTTCGTTTTCAGCTCATCGCTGATGAGGATTATTCAAGCTGGGTTGATCAACAAGGCAAACCTCGCCATATTGTAACTTTATTGTCGCGAAAGGTGACAGCTGAGCATATCGCTCGTGTAACTGCTGTTACAGTTGAGCATGGCCTTAACATAGATAAAATTACTCGTCTCTCCGGAAGGATGTCCTTGGACCGAATGGAAAGCAGTAGCAGATCTTGCGTGGAGTTCTCTTTGCGTGGAGTGCCTTTAGATTTGGCTGTCCTTCGCTCTTCATTGCTTGAAATGTCCAGTGAAATGGATGTTGACATGGCTTACCAAGAAGAGAATATTTTTCGCCGCAATCGCCGTTTGGTTGTTTTTGACATGGACTCAACGCTGATTGATGCTGAAGTGATAGATGAGTTGGCAAAAGAAATAGGGGCTGGCGAACAAGTTGCTGAAATAACCGCAGCTGCCATGAGGGGCGAGCTGGATTTTAAGGAAAGCTTTAGCCGACGTCTGCGATTTTTAGAGGGTCTTAATGAATCGGTGTTAGAGAAAGTAGCTGAACGTTTACAGCTTACAGAGGGTGCCGAAGAGTTAATGACTACACTTAGACTTTTAGGTTATAAGACAGCCATTCTTTCGGGTGGATTTGACTACTTTGCCTGTCAAATTCAGAAAAGATTAGGGATCGATTATGTTTATGCAAATCAACTTGAAATAGTTGACGGTAAAGTGACTGGGAATATTACGGGAGAAGTTGTTGATGGCGCCAGGAAAGCCGAATTATTGCGAAATATAGCTGCTGGTGAGAGGATTAACCTAGAGCAGGTTATAGCAGTAGGAGACGGAGCTAATGATCTACCTATGTTAAGTATTGCCGGCCTAGGAATTGCTTTTAGAGCCAAGCCTTTGGTGAAAGCAACTGCTAAGCAATCTATATCTAAAGTTGGTTTGGATGGCATTCTTTATTTAATGGGTATTAGTGATAGAGATGTCTCGCGCTGGGAATAACCTCCTGACGGACAAAAACTAAAGCAGGGGAACTTTGCTTGGCATACCGGGAATCTCTCGCACTAGTTTTGGGACTAAATATCCAGGTAGTCTCGACGTAAGCTTAAGAATTAGGGCTTTGGCCGTCGCGTCGCTTACTTCAAAATGGGCTGCACCTTTTACCTTGTCCAGTTGATGCAGGTAGTAAGGCAAGACTTTCATTTGAAAAAGCCGTTCACTCAGCTCTTGAAGCACTTCAATTGAATCATTAATTCCTGCAAGCAGAACTGTTTGATTGAGAAGGGTTACGCCTGCTTGAGAAAGACGGTTAAGAGCAGCAGCTACAGAGACATCTAGCTCTTTAGGGTGGTTGCTGTGAATGACGAGTGAGGTCAACAGGCGACTTGATGTTAGCCACTCTATACAGTCATCTGTTATTCGGTCTGGAATAACGATAGGGAGTCTTGTGTGCACTCTTAGTCTTTGAATGTGTGGTATTTTTGAAATCTCATTGGTTAGCCAGCGTAACTGTTTGTCGCTAGCCGCAAGAGGGTCGCCTCCACTAAAGATAACCTCAGTTATTGAAGTATTATTGCGAATATAAGCTAGCGCTTGCTCCCACTCACCTCGGCCTGGCTTATTTTCCTGATAGGGGAAACTACGTCGAAAACAATAACGACAATTAATTGCACAATTAGTACTAACAACTAACAATACGCGGCCTGGATATTTGTGTATTAACCCAGGGACTAAATTCGTTTCTGTTTCCTCTAATGGATCTGTTGTATATCCAGGTATCGCATACATCTCTTCTTTTGATGGGAGAATTTGCTTTAATAATGGATCGTTAGGGTCGCCTTTTGTAATACGTTTCAGGTATGCTTTCGGTGCTCTCAATGAAAAATCATTGCTAGCCTCTGTGGCCCCGCCCAATAGATTGCTTATTATTTTTTGATCGAACTCAAGCCATTCGAGTAGTTTTTTTGGATCTCGAATGCTTTCAGCGAGCTGCTCTTGCCAAGTAAGACTATCTACAGATGCAATGGAACGGGTTATCATAGCGGTCTCTTATGTGTTTTAAAATAATTTATTGAATGTTGAGGTAACAATGGCTAACTATTCTACCAATGAATTTCGTTCCGGTCTGAAAGTAATTATGGATGGCGATCCCTGTAGTATCGTAGAAAATGAACTTGTCAAGCCTGGCAAAGGTCAGGCTTTTAGTCGCGTTCGTTTGCGTAATCTTAAAACAGGACGTGTCTGGGATAAAACTTTTAAATCTGGGGAATCCCTTGAGGGCGCTGATGTAGCAGAGACGGATATGCAGTATCTCTATAATGATGGAGAGTACTGGCACTTTATGGAGCCCGATACTTTCGAGCAGCACCAGGCTGATAGAAATGTTGTTGGTGATTCGGCACTCTGGCTTAGAGAGCAAGATACTGTGATGGTAACATTACACAATGGAGCCCCTCTGGTAATTACACCGGCTAATCATGTAGAGCTGGAAATTACAGATACCGACCCAGGCCTAAAAGGTGATACTGCTCAGGGAGGCACTAAACCTGCCACCCTAAGTACTGGCGCAACAGTTAAGGTGCCGCTTTTTTTAAATATTGGCGAGATAATTAAAGTTGATACCCGTACTGGAGAATATATAAGTCGGGCCTAACTACCAGGCCAGGCAAAAATTTTACTAACTATGAGCAATTGGAGACCAACAGCTACTATCGAGACCCTGGAGTTTCGATCGGAGTTATTTTGCGTTATCCGCAACTTCTTTAAGGACAGAAAAGTTCTGGAGGTGGATGTTCCTCTAATAGGTCAAACTGGAGTAACCGATCTGCATGTCGACTGTATTGAAATCGATATGGCTGGAGAAATAAAATATCTGCAGAGTTCGCCAGAATACTTCATGAAGAGATTGCTTGCGTCTGGTTCTGGCTCCATTTATTCATTAGGCAAAGCTTTTCGTGCAGAGGAGATCGGACGCTACCATCAGCCAGAATTTACCCTTCTTGAATGGTATCGCCTTGGGTTTGATGAACATCAGTTGATGAGTGAAGTTGCAATGCTTATTAAGAAGTTAGGTCTAGATTGTAAGTATCAAATTCTAAAATATGCAGATATTTTTGAGCAGGTAATTGGTTTGAATCCGCATAAAGCAACTCTTGTTGAATTGCAAAAGATAGCTTCAATTGCATCTAATAGAGATTTTTTTGGAGATAATCGTAGTGACTGCCTTAATTTAATATTTAGTTTTTCTGTTGAACCAAACCTTCCAGATAGCTTGATTTTTATTCATGATTATCCAGAATGTCAATCTGCGTTAGCTCAATTGAAAGAAGACTCTCAGGGCAATGTGGTAGCCAGACGATTTGAGGTCTACTTGAATCGCGTAGAGCTGGCTAATGGGTATGTAGAGCTTAATGACCCAGACGAACAGAGAGACCGGTTTGCTTTTGATGCATCTCTCCGTGAAGCTGCAGGCAAAAAAATCATACCTGCGGATGATAACCTTCTGGATGCTGTAGAGTTTGGGCTACCTTTTTGTTCGGGGGTGGCAATGGGGGTGGATAGGCTACTGATGCAGTTGTTAGGTATTGATCAAATTTCTCAGGTGATGCCATTTGCCTGCATCGCAGATGATGTCAGTCATGAGTAGCTCGCTTACTGATTCTCTCCCTCCTGCTATTTTTCTTATGGGGCCCACGGCTTCAGGAAAAACAGATTTAGCGGTAGCGCTGCGAAAACACTTACCTGTTGAACTGATTGGTGTTGATTCGTCACAAGTCTACAGAGGAATGGATATCGGCTCGGCAAAACCAACCCGAGAATTGCTAGAACAGGTACCCCATCGATTAATCAATATTCGAGATCCCTCTGAAGCGTATTCTGCGGCCGATTTTGCACAAGATGCTCGAAAAGAAATGGAAGGTATCACTAGACAAGGCCGGATCCCATTATTGGTAGGTGGAACAATGCTGTATTTTAAAGCGCTTCTTGATGGCCTGGCAGATAACCCGCCATCGGATCTTAAAATACGCAAAAAAATTGAAGCTGATGCGAGAGAAAAAGGGTGGCCTTATTTACATGCTCAGCTTGCAGAGATTGATCCAGAGTCTGCTGGAGCGCTCCACCCTAACCATTCTCAACGTATACAACGGGCACTAGAAATTTTCCAGATAACAGGCAAACCCTTGTCTCTCATAAAGCGAAATCAGCAAGAGAAGGGAAGCTTAATTGAGTCTATCTTAAATGATTACAAGCTTGTACAGGTCGCACTAATACCATTGGATCGACTGTGTTTACATCAGTGCATTGAGCGGCGATTTAAATCAATGCTTGATGCAGATTTTGAGTCTGAGGTTCAGATGTTATATGAGCGAGGAGATCTACATCCAGATCTTTCTTCTCTGCGCGCTGTTGGATATAAGCAAATGTGGAGATATTTATCGGGAGATATTAGCTATGATGAGGTCTACCGTCTAGGTGTTATAGCAACAAGACAGCTTGCCAAGCGTCAGTTGACTTGGTTGAAAAAATGGCCCGATTTACATCAAATCCACATTAATTATGCAGATGAAAAAAAAATTTCTTCTGAAAAAGCATTAGTTGAGTGCTTGAAAATTTTAAAAAACTCATGTGTATACAGGAATATTTCACAGTAGTATTGTAAGTAGAACGATCGGTCGTTGTTGTCGTATGATAAGAGGCCTTTAAATAGAGAAACTTTAATGCCAAAAGGAAATAATCTTAAGGACCCCTTTTTAAATATTTTACGCAAAGAGCGCATACCGGTCTCTATTTTTCTTGTAAGCGGAATTAAATTACAAGGGAGATAGAATCCTTTGATCAATTTGTAGTATTGCTGAAAAATACAGTAAGCCAAATGGTGTATAGGCATGCCATTTCTACCATAGCCCCCTTCCGTAGCGCGCAGTTGCCAGAAATTGATGTGAGCGATCAAAATGAAAATTAAATTAGTGAGCTATAGGGAGTTTTTAATTGTTTTTTGAGCGTCCAGATTCTGGTGAAGTTGCTATCTTAGTGCACTTAAAATTAGATAGTGAACGCGAACCAGAAGATCCGAGAGAATTTGAAGAATTGGTTATTTCTGCAGGTGGAGACCCTGTTTCTTTAATTACTGGGTCCAGAAATACGCCCCATCGAAAATATTTCGTTGGCATCGGCAAGCTTGACGAGCTGAAGCAAGCAGTCTCCGAGTATTGTGCTGATATTGTAATTTTTAATCATAGCCTGTCTCCTAGCCAAGAAAGAAATCTAGAGGGCGAGCTTGAGTGTCGCGTATTGGATAGGACAGGACTAATTCTCGATATTTTTGCACAGCGAGCCCGCACGCATGAGGGTAAATTGCAGGTTGAGTTAGCGCAATTACAACATATGTCAACAAGACTGGTTCGTGGATGGACTCATCTAGAGCGACAAAAAGGAGGCATAGGATTACGAGGCCCAGGAGAAACTCAGCTGGAAACCGATCGAAGATTATTGCGCGCTCGAATTAAGTCTATTCTTAAGCGGCTGGAGAAAGTACGAAGTCAACGAAATCAGAGTCGTCGTTCTCGTGAGCGAGCAGAAGTACCTACTGTTTCTTTGGTTGGGTACACGAATGCAGGCAAATCAACGTTATTTAATAGGCTTTCGGCATCAAGCGTTTATGTCGCTGACCAGCTTTTTGCAACATTAGATCCGACTATGCGTCATATAGAACTAGATGATGTTGGCTCCACTATTCTGGCGGATACAGTGGGCTTTATTAGCCATTTGCCGCATAAACTAATAGAAGCTTTTAAGGCCACGCTAGAAGAAACTGCAAGTGCTACGTTGCTTTTGCATGTGGTAGATGCACCCTCTGAAATGCGGCAGATTAACATCAAGCATGTTAATGATGTGTTGTCAGAAATTGGCGCTCTAAAGCTTCCAACACTGATTATTTTTAATAAAATAGACCTACTGGACCAAACTGATCAAAAGATAGACCGAGATGCAAACGGTAAGCCAATTGCGATTTGGCTGTCAGCTCAAACCGGAATTGGGTGTGAACTATTATTGCAAGCAATGTCTGAGTTGCTGTCTAAGGATATGATTTGTGAACAGTTGAAGATCACCCCAGATATGGGAAAATTGAGAGCTATTTTTTATCAAAATAATGCAGTCATAGTCGAGACTTTGATGGATAACGGTGATTCTTTGCTAAAAGTCAGAATTCCTAGAATAGACTATCTTCGAATACTAAAGGGTTTGAAGATAAACCCTACCCAGTTAACTGAGATTAATTAAATGTTTATATTTTTTTAATAGTATATTTTGGTCTTGAAGTAATAGTATTTAATTGGTGGCAGGGTACAATTGCTAAAGTTATACAAAACATAAAAAAATTGGAGATTATTATGGCTTGGAATGAACCTGGAGGCGGAAAAAATCCTTGGGACGCCAATAACAGCGGTGATGGCCCTCCAGATATTGACGAGGCGTTGAAAAAACTCCGATCTCGTATAGAGAGTATCTTCGGCTCTGGTGGTGGTGGAAAAAAATCAAGCGGCGGAAGTGGCAACAAGAGTTTGGTTGGACTCATCCTGACTGTTCTAATTTTTGGATGGAGCATAACAGGCTTTTATCAAGTTGATGAAAAAGAACAGGCAGTTGTTTTGCGTCTAGGGAAATTCTTGGACACTATGGGGCCTGGACTTCACTGGAACCCCTCTTTAGTGGATAGTGTTACGAAGGTTCGCGTTACTGAGGAGCGCCAGTACTCAAGTCAAGGTCAAATGCTGACAGAAGATGAAAATATTGTAGAGCTACCGCTCACCGTGCAATACAATATTAGCAATGTAAAATCTTTTGTGCTTAATGTAAAAGATCCTGAGCTTAGTTTGCGCCAAGCTTCTGATAGTGCGTTACGCCATGTGGTGGGTAGTAGCAAGCTAGACGAGGTAGTTTCTACAGGACGTTTAAAAATCGGTGATGAGGTTCAGCTCAGATTACAAGCTTATCTCGATAACTATGGCACGGGAATAAAGGTTCGTAAAATCAATATACAGGAAGCTAAACCCCCTAGCCAAGTGAAAGCTGCTTATGATGATGTAATTAAAGCTCGAGAAGATAAAGAGAGGCTTATTAATGAAGCCCAGACTTATTCGAATGGCATTATTCCTGAAGCCAGAGGCCAAGCCCAGCGATTGGTTGAAGAATCCAACGGCTATCTGGAGCAAGTGGTTGCGGAGGCGCAGGGTGAATCGAAGAGATTTGAGCTATTATTGTCGGAATACAATAAAGCACCAGAAGTAACACGCCAACGAATTTATTTGGATGCCATGGAAGAAGTTATGAGTAGCAGCACAAAGGTGCTGGTTGATGTCGAGGGCGGCAACAATATGCTTTATCTACCTCTGGATAAAATTATGCAATCAAGTTCATCGCAAGTAAAACTACCGGCATATGGGTCAAGCAATTCTAATGAAAAATATGATAGCAACTCAAGTCGCCAGAATTCAGCCAGATCAAGGGAGGGTCGTTAGATGACTAGTCGTTCTTTATCCTTAGTACTTCTTTTGGTGTTGGCCCTAGTTGGCAGCAGCTCTTTGTATGTCATTCAAGAAACAGAACTAGGTGTCAAGTTAAGATTTGGCCGCCTTGTAGAAACTGATATTCAACCAGGATTACACTATAAAATTCCTTTTGTTGATCAGGTTAGAAAATTTGATGGCAGGGTTCTAACGTTGGATGCAGACCCTGCTAGCTTTTTTACTATAGAAAAGAAGAGGTTAATTGTTGATGCTTTTTCTAAGTGGCGCATCATTGATGTAGATGTTTACTACAGGGCAACTGGCGGTAATCAGGCTGTAGCTCAGGAGCGTTTAGCTAGCCGTGTGAATGATGGCCTGCGTAATCAATTTGGCGCAAGAACGCTACATGAGGTGGTGTCTGGTGAGCGTGATCAACTAATGAAACACTTGGCAGATAAGCTTAATCTAACTCTTGGTCAATCCTTGGGGGTCGAGGTGGTGGATGTGCGCGTTAAGGGGATTGATTTACCGCCAGAAGTGAGCGAGCAAGTTTATAGGAGAATGAAGGCCGAACGTGAAAAAGAGGCTAGAATATTGCGTTCTGAGGGGGGCGAATCGGCTGAAAAAATACGTGCAGATGCTGACCGTCAGAAGACAATCTTGCTGGCCAACGCGTATAAGATCGCTGAGGAAACCCGAGGCCAAGGCGATGCAACTGCCACCTCTACTTATGCTGCTGCATATACAAAAAATCCAGAGTTTTACGCCTTCATCCGCAGCTTGTCTGCCTACAGAAAATCCTTTGCCAATAAAGGCGACGTGCTTTTGGTGGACCCAAAGAGTGACTTCTTTCGCTACCTGAACAGCCAAAAAGGCGAATAATTTAAGAATGGGATGATTAGAATTTTTTGTGACCCATGAGAAAATTTAGATCAAGCAGGTAGATGTAATGGCTGTAGTTAATCAGTGGTTATTGCCAGATGGTATTGAGGACGTATTGCCTGAGCAAGCTCTTAAAATGGAGAAATTGCGTCGACAGGCTTTAGATTTATACTATTCTTGGGGTTATGACCTAGTAATCCCACCATTGGTTGAGTTTACTGAATCTCTTTTGAGTGGAACTGGTTCAGATCTTGACTTGATGACATTCAAGTTAACCGATCAGGTAAGCGGAAGGATGATGGGCGTGCGTGCCGACATCACACCACAAACAAGTCGCATGGACTCACATAGCCTCAAACGAAAAGGCCCAAGTCGTTTAAGCTATGTGGGACCTGTGCTCTATACGAAACCGCGCTATCCGCTAGAAAGTCGATCACCAATTCAAATTGGGGTGGAGCTTTATGGTGAGTCAAGGCTTTCTGCGGACATCGAAGTTATTCGATTAATGGTCGAAACATTGGCATTGGCTGGCTTAAAGAATCCGCGATTAGATCTTGGTCATGTCGGTATTTATGAGAGCCTCCTTGAAGTGCTAAGCCTATCCGATCAGAAAGAAAAAGAGCTGTTTGATCTGATTCAGCGCAAATCCATCCCGGAGCTTAATTTTTGGATTTCTGAAAATATACAAGATAGCGTGTATGCGAAAATGTTGCGATCTTTGATTGATCTGGCAGGAGATATCTCTGTGCTGGATAAGGCGCGAGAATTTCTTACTGAAGCTCCAGCAGAGGTTGAGCTTGCATTAGACGAGCTGCAGTCAGTTGCTAATGCCTTGAAAATAAGCAATCCTGAGATGGAGCTATGTTTTGATCTAAGCGAGTTGCGGGGCTATCATTATCATACTGGGCTGGTTTTTGCTGCGTACGCCCCAGGTGTGGGACAAGCTGTTGGTAATGGCGGCAGATATGATCATGTGGGCAAAAATTTTGGCAGATCTCGCGCAGCAACTGGTTTCAATATGAGTCTGCACATGCTGGTTCAGTTTACTCAAAACCGAAAAGATCTACCTTCAGCGATCTTTTCGCCAGTCACAGATAGCCACGATCAGCATAAAGTGATACAAAAACTGCGACTAAGTGGCGATCGAGTCATTCTTG
>CAWUVO010000095.1:0-10921 GCA_963925965.1 uncultured Porticoccus sp.
AATATTGTGTCTTAGTTCGCTAGATGGCCATGCTTGCGGTCAATGCAAGTCATGCAAGCTTATTTTTGCAGACAATCATCCTGATTTAAGAAGGTTGGAGCCGGGCAACAAAAGTAAAACTCTAGGTGTCGATAGTATTCGTGAGCTGGGTGAATTTTTTGCAAAAACATCGCAGCAGGGTGGATGGAAGGTGGTCATCATTAATCCCGCAGAATCCATGAATCTTAACGCAGCAAATGCATTGTTGAAAAATCTCGAAGAACCTCGAGAAAAAACCTTAATACTACTGATCTGTCATCAGCCAAGCAGGCTATTGGCGACTATAAAAAGTAGATGCCGACTAGTAAGATTTCCAGTCCCCTCACTTCTGGAAGTTAGGTTATGGCTATCAAAAAATTTAGCGTCCAGAGAAGACATAGATGAGCTGATTCAGTATGCTAACGGTAGCCCGCTTCTAGCTATCAAGCTTGCAGAAACTGATCTTCTTGAATCTCGTCGTAAGTTTGATAGATTACTGGATGATTTGGCTACATATAAGATTTCAGTCATAAGTGCTGCTGAGGCATGCAAAGAAAACGATCCTCACATGGCTTTAGATTGGCTATATTATAAGCTGGTCTTTGAGATTAGATCTGGAGCTAAAATTACCTCTCCTGTGCTGCCTTTTCGCTATATGGATAGGTTGATTCAATCGAAAAAATTAGTACAAAGCCCAGCCAATCTTAATTTATTGTTGATTTGGGAGGAACTGCTAATTAACTGGCAGCAGCTTTTTACAAAAAATAAACAAGTACTTAAATAATTTTTTAAGCTATTCAAGTTAAATAACTAACAGATCGCAACAAAAAAATAAGGATTTTATGGTGCTTATAGATTCGCATTGTCATCTCGATTGCTTAGACCTAAGTAGCTATGGAGAATCCCTCGATCGCCTACTTGATGCTGCTAGAGAGGCAGGCGTACATCGTTTTCTTAGCGTTGGGGTTGATATTGAGTCGTCTAGGAAGATTCTTAAGCTAGCTACCAAATACAGTGATGTCGATGTGTCAATTGGACTCCACCCTCTGCAGGACTCTATCCCGGTTATCCCCAGTGTTGACGAGCTAATCGCTCTTGCTAGTCATCCCAAAGTGGTCGCTATAGGTGAGACAGGCTTAGACAATCACTATGGCAAAGAGTCTTCTAGCTGGCAGCAAGAAAGTTTTATTGTTCATTTGCGCGCTGCTAGTGAGCTCCTGAAGCCAGTAATTGTCCATACCAGAGAGGCGCATAATAAAACGATTGAGATTTTACGCAATTACGCAAATATAAGATCCGCCGGAGTGCTCCATTGCTTCACCGAAACACTAGAAATGGCTTGCGAGGCAATTGAGTTAAATTTTTATATTTCATTTTCTGGAATTATTACCTTTAAAAATGCGACTTCCTTAAGAGATGTGGTAAGCAAGATTCCCTTGGATCGAATATTAATAGAAACGGACTCACCTTGGTTGGCGCCTATTCCTCATAGAGGCAAGAGCAATGAACCAAAATATGTATCAGAGGTAGCCAAACTGATTGCCGAGATCAAAGAAATTACCTTGGATGAAGTCTGCGAAACAACATCGTATAACTACCAACAGTTATTTCTCTCTAATTTATAAGATTATTTTTCGTTAGGGCTCAACTCAATCTCGCTAATAATTAAATCTGCCTTTTTAGTGCCTGCAATTTTTTCATACACAGCTTGATCAAGTGTAAAATATTCTTCTCTATCATTCCGAGTTACATAAAAACTATCATCGGATTTGACGAATGTGTAGATCCATTTTCCTTTATCATCAGTAACATCTACTTGTACTTTTTCAGAAGTGCCTGATTGTGCATTTGGAGCAAATGAAGAGATTTTTAGGATTTTTAAGTTGGAGAGCGCTTGATCCAATTCAGCTGCTTTATTTTGATCTAGTCTTCTAGGTGAGTTTCTCCCCAAAAGAATGGAGGGCCCTGATCGGTCAAATTCCCAACTTGCACCAGTCCTTTTCAGCCTGTAATCGGCGGCTTTCATCATGTTGATATTATCTGCTGCAATCAGGGATTTATTAAACCATTCTCCAACATTTGCACTGATAGCAAGGGTATCCAGCTTGACGTTGTATACAGTGTCGTCGTTAATTTGACGAACATTTGATTGACGGAGTCCTATCGAGCTTCCGAATAACAACTTCCCGACAGAAACATCATTCCTGAAGAGTTCTACACGCCTCAGAAATTGGTTGTCTGAGACCTTAAATCTTTTATGGCTATCGCGCAGAGTTGCAACTGGCCAGCCAGTTTTCAATAATTTTAGATTACGAAGAAAATCGTCAACAGAGGCAGTACTTACAGGCAGTCGTTGATTTGATAGCGACCATGAACTATTGGATTTTATTAAAGTGATCCCGCCACTTGTGTCCTCAATAGTGAACTTGTCAATACTTGCCCAGTCGATATCCAAAATTGGTTTTGGTTTGTGTGCGACAGATTCAAGATGGTTGCTCCATAGAAGAGTTACTCCAATTAGCACCTGAAGTATCAATAGGCTTGTTAGCCAGAATTTTAGTTTTTTCATTCTCGCTCTCCTTTTATCGAGCCAGTAAAGTTGTATAGCGAAGTTGTTTTAATTTTTTGCGGTGCGTCCTTACCAGCGCTATTACTAGTAGCGACATAACAATTAACCCATAGTTCAAATATTCCCAGAATAATTGGGAGCTATATTCCATTGAAGGCAGTGTGCGATTGAAATGACCGCGTGAGCGAATGCTTAGAAGACCAGCATCCTCAAGAGCCCAGTCTATAGTGTTTGCAATAAGATCCATGCTACCTCGGTACTCGCTACCAATAGCCGAATTAGCAATTGTTAGGGTTTGATCCCTAAGAAAGTCATTGGAGCTGAATAGTATGATTTGAGAGGCCGTTGGTGATTTTTCCAAAACATCTCGCGTAATGATGTCTGTTTCGCCGATCTCTTCCAGAGTAAGAGGGGACTCTTTCCCAGAAAAATAGGAAGAAAACTCACCTTTTGTTGCAACGCCCAGCAAATGGGAGCTAAAATCACCAGTACGACTAAAGGGCATTACACCTTCATTATCAATTTCTGGCATGATTTCAGTGTCATCTGAAAGCCATGATTTTTCAGAGCTCCTTATTAGCTCAATGACTTGTCTTGAACTATTTTTTTCTTCATCGATACTGATGGGTGAGCTCCAGGCCATTGTGACTTGTTCTAAATTTGCAGTAATAGGATTTTCAGAATTGAATCCATTGGAGCGAATATCTGCAAAGTAGGGGTATTCAATCATTCTCACTTCTTGGACTTGGTTGCCTCCAACTTTTCGCATAACAGGTAAGGGAAATGCTTTGTTTTGCATATCAAGAACTAGTGTTTCTTCCATAAATAGACCGTGGTGTTTCAACCAGTCTTTGAATTCACCCTCAAGTTTTGCTAAACCTAGGCCTCCTTGTCCTATAGTCATAGTGTAAGGAGAAGACATTACAACCACTGACCCTCCTTTCATTAGAAATTGATCGACAGCAAAGACCTCCTTGGGCTTCATTCCATTTGGTGCAGCAACTAAAAGAATGTCAATTTCTCCAGAAATACTCCCATCGCTGATATCCTCATCCCTAATATTTAAGTCTGTGCCCAAAAAACCAGCCAACTCTGTAAATCTTGGAACAGATAGGCCAATTTGGGCTAATTTTGGATCATCTTTAGGTTGAACTATGCCAATAGTTTTTATGAAGCCTTTCCCAAAGCGCTTTATGCCTGCTTTGAGGTTTCGCTTAAGGCTAGCCTTAGTCCTGTCTTCTAGGGGGATCTGTATGGCCATTCCATCTTTTTCAAGAATGAGATGAAAATAGAAGAAATCACCTGCAAACTGTTTGTTTAGCGACAAAGGCTGCAATCCATACAGTTTAGATAATTTTTTGGCGCCAGCACTACTGTCTTCATAAGGATCAATTATATTTAATGAGAACAGGCCCTTAGAGTTACGTGCCAGCTCTTTTGAAATCTCTAAAACATCATTTTTATGCAAGGTTAGATCATTCGGTAAAAGGCTATCAGTAGAAATGTATGCGTTCAGTGTAAGCTCTTCCTCGATGGAGTCGAAGATATTGCCACCACTTCGATAGGTGTTTAGCACTTTCTTGATACTCCGAGTCAAATCGTACTCTGGATTACGAAGAACTATTTCAAAGTTTTTATCTCCCTGCGCTCTTGTTTCGATCAAGTCTTGAAAATCTAGGACCTCAAACTCTTCACCGTAACCCACTAAAATATGGAAATATGAATTAACTATAGCTGATTGATAGCGATCGGCCACCTGAAGAGGTATTGGTCTAACACCATACTTCTGGTTTGCCTCATCTTCTGTTTCTATGCTGGACACCGGATCCATGAATTCAATGCGTATTTTTCCTTTGCCAGCAATTTCATATTCACGAATTAGATCTTTTATTTGAGGAACGAGAGGAGACAGCATAGGGTGAGTCTTCCCGCTAAAATAACCTCGTATTAGTAAAGGCTCTTCTAGCTGACTTAAGTATTCCCTTGTTGAGGAAGAAATGGAATATTGCTTACCCTGGGTTGTATCAATCCGAAGAGATGAGATCTGGCCAAGCCATAAATTGACACTGATTATGTTAACGACAGCGAGGATTATAACGCTACGCCAAATTTTATGGCGTGGAGTTGAAGTGTTTTCTGCCCAACGCTCTTTTTCTAGCGTGAATATATTAAGAGATAAAAAAACAAAAATAATGCTTAAATAATAATAGAGATCCCTGATGTCTATCACCCCTCGAGTAATAGAATCAAAGCGAGCCCCGGTACCAAGCAATCTAAACCATTCGCCAGCCTGGTTTCCAAAAAAATCAGTAATTGTAGCTGTTCCAATTAGATAGAATAATCCTGATAGCGAAACAGCACAAATGAGGCTAACTATCTGATTGTCGCTCTTTGCCGATACATATAAACCTATAGAGAGGTATGCTGCGCCAAGAAAAAAAGCTGCTAGATAGCCTGCTGCTATTGGTCCCCAGTCAAGCTCGCCAAGCTGAGATATAGTCAGAGGTAGAGGCATGGTGATAATAAGCGCGATCGCAAGCAATGCTAAGCAGCCAACAAATTTTCCAATTACAAAATACCAGAGGGGCAATGGTTGAGTTAAGATATGCTCGAGAGTCCCAGTTCTGCGTTCCTCACTCCAAAGCCTCATGGTTAAAGTGCTTGTAAGAAATAAGAGAAGAATTGGCATCCATTCAAATAATGGCCGGATATCAGCTATATTCCTTGAAAAAAAAGACTCTCCCCAAAAAAATATAAATAAAGAAACTGCTGCAAATGTTGCTAAAAATAAGTAAGCAACAGGAGATGCAAAAAATAAGGTTATCTCTTTTGATGCAATACGCCAAATTAACTTCATATTTTTTGATGAATCATTCATTTTAAGCCTCCATTCTATCTGTGCTTGAGGGAAGATCATTAGCTTCTCTGAATAAAGTCTCTAGATCTTTAACCTCTTTGCTTATTGAGTAAAGATTAGCTCCAGAAGAAACAATTAATCTGGCGATCTGTCCAATAATTGCATCATTTTCGATTATGTTTTTAAGCTCTATGCGATAAGAAAAAATGGAGCTATCTTCTAACAGTTCATCAACAGCGCTAATGTTGTTGATAGGCAAAAGCACAGTAGTCATTTCATCTTTGGTTAGTGAAGATGAGATCAATAAGTGATTACTTTTTCTTAACTTACTTAGCTCTGCATCAACAGCTACTTTTCCATCTCGAATAATAAGCGCCCTGCTACATAAAGCATCAACTTCTTGCATAATATGCGTTGAAAGAATCACGGTTGCATCTTTTGAGAGATCGCGAATCAATGTCCTTACAAGGCTTGTTTGCTTGGGATCAAGACCATTCGTTGGCTCATCTAAAATTAATAATTTGGGCTTACCTAGGATAGCCTGAGCGATACCCACACGCTGCTTATAACCACGAGATAGAGTGGATATGGGAGAAAGAATCTTTGACTCTATATCTGTTACTTGGATTACCCGTCTTATTTCTGATATCTTTTGGTTTCCAGTTATCTCTTTAATTTCACTAACATAATCAAGATAGTCAGCCACAATCATTTCTGGGTAAATAGGTAAATTTTCAGACAGGTATCCAATGTCCTTCTGTGCTTTTTTAGGATTATCTTTGAGGTTGATGTTGTTGATTTCGATAGTGCCATGATTTGACTCGATGAACCCACTAAGCATTTTCATGATTGTAGTTTTGCCTGCACCGTTGTGCCCAAGCAATCCGACTATTTCCCCTTTAGCTATCTTAAAACTGACGTCATCGACTGCTTTAAAATCACCATATAGTCTTGTCAGTTTATTAACTTCTAACATCATGCACTCCATAATTAAAATTTCTATCTTTTCTGAAAAGATGACGCCTACCCTATAAGTTTTTTGTTTTTATTATAGCTGTGTGAAGGCAAATTTAAGAAGCTTTGCATACTACACTAAAAAGATACTTTTTATATATAATGGCGAGCTATGAAAGCCCTTGGATTAGTTTATTATTTTACTAAAAATATGATTAATTTTTCATAATTTAACCTTTTTTTACCTAAAAATTAAATATTTTTTAGGTAAGTCGCGACACACATGTGTCTAATGTGGTGTCATGCAGGATTGATAGTATTTGTTGAGAGGGTATGACGGCATGACCACTTATAGCGCACCATTAGATGACATAAAATTTTTACTTAACAATGTGCTGGAGATGCCCAGCATAGCAAAACTTTCTGGATTCGAGGATGCTACTCCAGATATGGTGGATGCTATCCTCGATGAAGCTGCGCGTTTTTATGGTGAAGTTTTGGCGCCAACTAACAAGCTTGCTGATGCTCAAGGGTCAAGACTGGAAGGCGACAGGGTGATTACTGCTCCTGTTTTGGATGGCATCTATAAGCAAATTGTTGATGCGGGCTGGCCAGGATTAACAGGCAGCAGAGATTTTGGCGGGCAAGGTTTACCTATGTTGTTATCTGTGGCTGTGGACGAGATGTCTCAGTCAGCAAATATGGCTTTTAGCCTCTGCCCGATGTTAACCAAGGGAGTGGTAACTGCTTTAAATCTTTATGGTAGTAATGACCAAAAAAAAATGTATTTAAGCAATCTTATTTCTGGCGCTTGGTCTGGCACTATGAATTTGACTGAACCTCAGGCTGGATCAGACCTATCGGCTGTAAAAACGAAAGCCACACTCAACGGAGACCACTATCTTATTAGTGGTCAAAAAATCTATATTACTTGGGGTGAACATGATTTTACCGATAATATTATTCATTTAGTGCTTGCACGTACTCTAGGTGCGCCTGAAGGTGTAAAGGGAATTTCTTTATTTGTAGTGCCTAAATTTTTAGTTAATGAGAGCGGAGGGGTCGGAGAAAAAAATGACGTCCGTTGTGTTGGGGTTGAGCATAAGCTTGGTATACATGCTAGTCCTACCTGTACTTTATCTTTTGGAGAAAAAGATGGCGCTGTAGGATACCTTGTTGGCGATGAAAATCAGGGTCTAGTTTACATGTTCGCAATGATGAATGAGGCTCGTCTTGCTGTTGGCTTGCAAGGTATCTCAGTTAGCGAGAGAGCCTACCAACAGGCAGTATACTTTGCCAAAGAAAGAGTTCAAGGAAGTACCCCCGATAACAGAAATGCAACTATCATCCATCACCCCGATGTCCGTCGTATGCTAATGATAATGAGGGCTCTAATTGAAAGCGGCAGGGCCCTTACTTATTCTGCGTTTATGCATGAAGATTATATGCATAAATCAGATGATAAAGAGCGGAAAGCATACCATCAGCGACGTATAGATTTACTTACACCGCTTGTTAAGGGCTGGTGTACAGAAAATAGCGTTGAGATTACATCTCTAGGATTGCAGATCCATGGTGGTATGGGGTTTATTGAGGAAACTGGTGCAGCTCAGCATATGAGAGATGCTCGCATACTACCTATTTATGAGGGCACTAATGGTATACAGGCTCTAGATCTTGTGGGTCGCAAGCTTTCTAGAGATAAAGGTAAGGCCGCAATAGAGCTTCTAGAGGATCTTTCCCTCATTGTTCGGGACTCCAGGGCCGCTAAGCTTGATGCTGTTGCAGACAGCCTAGAGACCTCGCTAGCGGCCTGCAAGGAGGCGATAGTTATCTTATTGACTGAGGGGCAGAAAGATTGGACGATTCCCTGTGCATCTGCTTTTAATATGATGATGCTAATGGGGGGGACGGCAGCAGGAGCAATGTTGGCAAAAAGCGCTGTTATAGCAAGCAATCTAAATGACAAGGGTTCAGAAAATAACGCTTTTAACAAAAATAAAATATTAACAGCTATTTTTTATGCAGAGCAAGTAATGCCGCGTAATATTGCTTACTTAGAAACAATTAAGGCAGGATCCAAGAGTATAATGGCATTGGATGTGAGATATTTCTAGAAAGAGTTAGCACTTAAAAAAGATTGGGAAATTTTTATTTCAAATAACAACTAGCTAGCACACGGATAATTGAGATGGCTGGAAAGACATTGTACGATAAATTATGGCAAGCTCATTTGGTCAACCAGAGAGATGACGGCTCTGCGTTACTTTACATTGATAGGCATATTTTGCATGAAGTTACCTCGCCGCAAGCCTTTGAAGGCTTAAGGCTGGCAGGGCGAAAACCATGGCGTCTCGATATGAATCTTGCCACTCCGGATCATAATATTTCTACAGATTCTGATGAAAGAGCGGCTGGGGTTGATGCTATTCCAGATGAAACATCACGGATTCAGGTTAAAACTCTTGATGAAAACTGCGACTACTTTGGTGTTCGTGAATTTAAAATGAATGAAATGGGTCAAGGAATAGTGCACGTAATGGCTCCAGAACTGGGGGCTTCATTGCCTGGCATGACGGTAGTATGCGGAGATTCCCATACCGCTACACATGGTGCATTTGCCTGCTTGGCTTATGGAATAGGCACTTCAGAGGTGGAGCATGTTCTGGCAACACAGTGCTTGGTAGCAAAAAAAATGAAAAACATGCTTATTACTGTAAATGGTAGCTTAGGTTTAGGTGTTACACCAAAAGATGTTGTGCTAGCTATTATTGGGAAGATTGGCACTGCTGGTGGAACTGGCTACGCCCTTGAATTTGCAGGCCAAGTATTTTCAGATATGTCTATTGAGGGTCGCATGACGGTATGTAATATGGCCATAGAGGCTGGCGCTAGAATAGGTATGGTTGCTGTTGATAGTAAAACTATCGAGTATTTTAAAGATCGGCAATTTGCCCCAACCGGAGATACCTGGACTAAAGCGGTTAGCCATTGGAATTCATTGCAAAGCGATAAAGACGCTATGTTTGATGCAATTGTTAAGCTAGATGGCGCAGATATTGCACCGCAAGTCACTTGGGGCACATCACCTGAAATGGTGCTTCCAGTCGACGGAATTATTCCTGATCCAAATAATGAAAAAGACCTTCAAAAAAGACAGGCAATAATACAAGCCCTGAGTTATATGGGCTTAAAAGGCGGCACACCCATAACAGATATCCCTATAGATATTGTTTTTATTGGTTCTTGTACAAATTCACGCATAGAGGATATGCGCGCAGCAGCTTCTATCGTTAAAGGCAGAAAAATTGCCAGCACTATAAAGCATGCTTTGGTGGTCCCAGGCTCACAGATGGTTAAGGCGCAGGCAGAGGCAGAGGGTTTGGATAAGATATTCATGGATTCTGGAATGGACTGGAGGGAGCCTGGCTGCTCCATGTGTCTGGCAATGAATGCTGATAAATTGGGCTCTGGCGAGCATTGCGCGTCAACATCTAACCGTAATTTCGAGGGGAGACAGGGTAGCGGGGGAAGAACGCACCTGCTTAGTCCATCAATGGCTGCAGCTGCAGCTATAGCGGGCCACATTACAGATGTTCGCTCTTATGGTGAGGTGACTCAATGAAAGCTTTTACGCTACACAAGGGGTTAGTGGTTGGAATAGATCGCTCTAATGTTGATACCGATATGATTATCCCCAAGCAATTCTTGAAGTCTATAAAACGTAGTGGATTTGGTCAGAATCTTTTTGATGAATTACGCTATATGGATGAGGGTAAACCTGGAGGGGATTGCAAGTCTAGAATTCTAAGAGATGATTTCCCTCTTAACTACCCACGCTACACTGGTGCTTCGATTCTCTTGACTCAAGAAAATTTTGGTTGTGGCTCTAGTCGCGAGCATGCTCCTTGGGCTTTAGAGGACTATGGGTTTAGAGTGATTATTGCACCAAGCTTTGCTGATATATTCTTTACAAATTGCCTTAAAAATGGATTGTTACCTATTGTTTTAAATAAAAAAATAGTTAACTATACTTTTGATCAGGTAAAAATTATTGAGGGTTATCAATTATCTGTAGACTTGCAAAAACAGGTTGTTATTACGCCTTCCTCCGATGAGTTTTTTTTTGATATCGATGAATTTAGCAAGCGTGCCTTGTTAGAGGGTTTGGATGAAATCGGCTTAACACTAAAAAAAGCTGATTTGATCTATACTTATGAAGCGGAGCATATGAAGAATGCCCCATGGATTTTCGGTGCAATTAAGTAGTTTTTGCCGTTAACACGTAACTGTTTTGATTAGAAAAAGGAAAATTTTTAAATGGGTAAGAAATTACTTATTCTTAAAGGGGATTGCATAGGCCCTGAAATCGTGAATGAAGCAATAAAGGTTCTTTATAAAATTTCTCAGCTGTATTCTATAGATTTTGAGATGACTGAAGGCTTGCTTGGTGGAGCAGCATACGATGAGACAGGAGATCCTTGCCCAAAGGAGACTCTTGAAAAAGGACATCAATGTGATGC
>CAWUVO010000096.1:0-3454 GCA_963925965.1 uncultured Porticoccus sp.
CCAAGGATGAGGCAACCTCAATACCACTAAAAGACCAGTTAGCATTACGAGTAACCACGATGTTCAATCGGCCAGGTAACGGCTTACCAATAGAATCAAAAGTTTTTCTGCCCATCACGACAGGCTTTCCCATAGTAACGGATTTAAAATATCTCAATTCTCCTGGCAAGCACCAAGGCAATGTATTGTTACAGCCTATAACTCGATTGTTGGCCATAGCTACAATTAGAGAAAGTTGCATTTTATCTTTCATTAAACCGCCACCGATGCAGGTATTGCAGACCAGGGTTCGTAATTCTCGAGCTTAAAATCTTCATATTTAAAATTAAATAAATCTTTGATCGATGAATTAATAACTATATTTGGAGCAGGTCGAGGAACACGACTGAGTTGTTCTTCGACCTGCTCCAGATGATTAACATACAGGTGCGCATCTCCAAATGTGTGTACAAAATCTCCAGGCTGTAAGCCTACAACCTGAGCAATCATCAACGTCAACAACGTATAAGATGCAATATTAAAAGGCAGCCCTAAAAAAACATCAGCACTGCGCTGATAGAGCTGACAAGATAGCCGCCCCTCTGCCACATAAAACTGAAATAACGTGTGGCAGGGCGGCAATCCAGACTTGGTCATAGCTGGGATATCTTTGGGATTCCAAGCTGAGACAATTAGCCGTCTAGAATCAGGATTTTTTTGAATATCTGAAATGACTCCAGCGAGCTGATCGGCTCCTTCAAAGTTTCTCCATTGGCGGCCATAAACGGGGCCCAGCTCACCATATTTTTTAGAAAATGTGTCATCTTTTCTTATGCGGGCTACAAACTGAGCCATCTCTTCCCTCCATGCTTCTGAGCGTAGAGGAAAATCTTGCTCTTGTTTTGTCTCCCTTAGCCAATTTTGGAAGGGCCAGTCATTCCAAATATTTACCCCATTTTCTACCAAATACCTGATGTTAGTATCACCCTGAATAAACCAAAGCAATTCATGAATAATTGACTTAAGGTGAACTTTTTTAGTAGTAACCAGAGGAAAGCCTTCGCTGAGATCAAATCGCATTTGATAGCCAAAAACACTAAGTGTTCCTGTTCCTGTTCGGTCGTTTTTTCGAACTCCGGTGTCCTTTATATGTCGGACTAAATCAAGATATTGCTTCATTTCACCCCCGGTCTCTTTTATCGACCAATTTCCTATTAAGATTAGCGCTAAAATAAGCACATATAATAAGTATTATACCAATGCATATCATAGGCAAGCTCAATAACTGGCCTCTTGTCATCCACCCAAATAAGTCAAAACCAATAGCAATGTCTGGCTCTCGAAACCACTCAACGATAAATCTAAAACTACCGTAGAGCGACAAGAACAAGCCACTTAAAGCACCCATCGGTCGGGGTTTTCGTGAGACGACAATCAACACAATGTAGAGCAGTAGGCCCTCCAAAAAGCACTCATAGAGCTGGGAAGGATGTCTTAATAGCTGGTAAGGGTCATTGGGAAATATGATTCCTGCCCAAGAATCAGTTGGTCTGCCCCAAAGCTCCTGGCCCATAAAATTACCTATACGGCCTAAACCGAGACCTATCGGGACCAAGGGTGTCACGAAATCACCTAAGGCTAAAAAAGACTTATTTATTTTTCGGCTATACCACCAAAGTGTCAACAAAACACCCAGCAATCCGCCATGAAAAGACATGCCTCCCTCCCAGATACGTAACAACCATAGAGGGTCTAAAAGCCATTGTTCAAAATTATAAAACACTACATAACCAAAACGACCACCAAATATTACCCCGAAGGCACTACAAATAATTAAATCTTCTATTTGATGTTTACGTATAGGCGACCAACTCGACTGGCTGCGAAAAAGTGCAATTCTCCAAGCCACAAAAAAACCAAGCAAGTACATTAACCCATACCAATGAACTTTTAGGGGTCCAAGGGAAAAAATAATAGGATCGATTTCTGGATAAATTAGCATGCAACAACTTTGGCTAAGAATAGTTTCAGTAATAATACTACTGTTGGCTATCTTGGGTAAAATACAATAGCTGTTCATGATCAATCTACCTAATCATGAAACTAGCAATAGCGATCATCAATACAAATATTAATGACTAAAAAGTCCTGAAACTTTAGGTTTTTTTAAGCGCTTGCTCCATATAATTTCTGACAGATTGAGAATCTGACATTAAGGATGCCTCTTTAAGCAACTGCTTCGCCTCCGCTAAGCTCACTTGACATAACATAGCTTTCACTTTCAATAGACTGGTGGCACTCATGGAAAGCACGCTGAAACCTATGGCCATCAACAATACAGCCCCAACTGGATCACCTGCCATCTCGCCACAAACACTGACGGGAGTGCATTCATCTTTTGCTCCGCTGGCAATAGCTCTAAGCGCCATCAAGACAGCGGGGTGACAAAAATCATACAGGCCGGCAACTCTTAAATTATTTCGATCAACTGCTAATAGATATTGAGTTAGATCATTAGTACCAACAGAGAGAAAATCAACTTTACGAGCAAACTCATGAATCTGGTAAACTGCTGCCGGCACCTCAATCATTATGCCTACATGGGGTCTTTGAATCTCATATCCCTCCTCTTGTGTAAGCTCGTTATAAACTTGATTAATTAGCACTAAAGAACTATCTAATTCAGGCATGCTGGCTATCATGGGCAACAATATTCTGAGATTGTTGAGCCCCAAGCTAGCCTTCATCATAGCCCTAAGTTGCACCAAAAAAATTTCTGGGTGATCAAGACAAACCCTAATGCCTCGCCAACCAAGAAATGGATTCTCCTCTTCAATGGGAAAATAATACAAATCCTTATCCCCCCCAATATCTAAAGTTCTCATAGTGACCGGCCTGGGGGAGAACATCTCTAATTGCTCACGATAAAATTTGCGCTGTTCTTCTTCAGATGGAAAGCGATCAAGCATCAGGAATGGGATTTCACTTCGATAAAGCCCTACACCCTCAGCGCCCCGGTCGAGCGACAACATTGAATCAATGCGCAAGCCGGTATTTACCCATAAAGAAATTTTATGCCCATCAGAGGTTTCGCAGGGTTGGTCGGAAAATTTTTCAAGATCGGCTGCTAACAGTTTTTCTTCAAGGATTTGGTTCTCATAGGTTTTACGCAATGAAGTATTTGGGCAAACAATAACACGCCCACTGTGCCCATCAACTATAACTTCTTCACCGTCCAAGCTACCCCAAGGCAGGCCGGCAACGCCCATAACTGTAGGAATACCAATAGCTCGACCAAGAATTGCCAAATGCGAATTACGGGAGCCTGTAACAGAGGCGATGGCAACAATTTTTTCTAGCGGTACACTAGCAAAAGAAGCAGCTGACAGCTCTTCACCTACGAGTACAATTTTATCCGGAAATACTGTACGCTTAGTTTCGGTTTCCTGAAGATAACTTAGCACCCTTCTCCCCA
>CAWUVO010000097.1:0-6498 GCA_963925965.1 uncultured Porticoccus sp.
AATTATTCAGGGGATGAAAGTTTCCATTATTGGGTATGGCTCACAAGGCCATGCGCATGCCTTGAATCTAAAAGATTCGGGTGTCGATGTCACCGTAGGGCTTCGCCCGGGTTCATCCTCTGTTGCTAAAGCTGAACAATCTGGATTAACTGTAAAGAATGTTCCTGAGGCTGTCGCTGGAGCTGATTTAGTGATGATTCTTACACCGGACGAATTTCAGTCGCATCTCTACAAAGATGAAATTGAACCAAACCTTAAGAAGGGGGCCACCATGGCTTTCGCTCATGGCTTTGCAATTCACTATAATCAGGTTGTGCCTCGCAAAGATTTAGATGTAATTATGATTGCGCCTAAAGCCCCCGGACACACAGTTCGCAATGAATTCACTAAAGGCGGCGGTATTCCTGATCTAGTTGCAATTTATCAAGATGCTTCAGGCAAGGCAAGAGATGTAGCCATGTCTTATGCGTCCGGTATTGGTGGCGGACGAACAGGTATCATTGAAACTACATTTAAAGATGAAACCGAAACAGATTTGTTTGGAGAACAGGCAGTTCTTTGCGGGGGAGCGGTTGAATTAGTGAAAGCTGGATTCGAAACATTGGTGGAGGCCGGATATGCTCCTGAAATGGCTTATTTTGAGTGCCTGCATGAACTCAAGCTAATCGTTGATCTAATGTATGAGGGAGGCATTGCTAATATGAACTATTCTATATCCAACAATGCAGAATATGGGGAGTATGTCACTGGCCCAGAAATTATTAATGATCAATCTCGTGAAGCTATGCGCAATGCTTTGAAGCGTATTCAAAACGGAGAATACGCAAAAATGTTTATTACAGAGGGAGCAATGAATTACCCTTCTATGACAGCATATCGTCGTAACAATGCAGCGCATCCTATTGAGCAAACCGGTGCTAAATTGCGCTCTATGATGCCATGGATTACAGCGAACCAATTGGTAGATAAAGATAAAAACTAAACATTTTTAAGTTGCCGCCTAGTTGACCGCGCTAAGGCGCGGTTTTTTTATCTCATGCTTTAGTGTTTGATGTAATATTAATCTTTAATACATTGATCTCTAGGGTAGAAGCTAAAATTGGTGGATAATCAACCACACGGATGCACTAAAAAAATAAACTAGGTTTTATACTATACACCGAAGGATTAAATATGACCGATATTGAGGGTCAAAATAATACATCAAATATTGATGAGTCATCTCCAGCGACCGAAAGCAACAGATTGCCTCTTGAGCATGCAAAGACTAGGCACAGAGGTGTTTATCTTCTGCCTAATCTTTTTACTACTGGAGCTATGTTTGCTGGTTTTTATGCAATTCTTGCGGGGATGGATGGAAAATTTGAAGCAGCTGCAATTGCAATTTTTATTGCAATGATCTTTGATGGGCTGGATGGAACTGTAGCACGGATGACAAACACATCTAGTGATTTTGGCCTCCAGTATGACAGTCTTTCTGATATGGTTTCTTTTGGTGTAGCACCTGCAGTCCTGGCTTTTAGCTGGATACTTAATGAGATAGGCCGTATTGGATGGGCTGCTGCTTTTATTTATGCCTCATGTGCGGCGCTCAGGCTTGCCCGTTTTAATACTCAAGTTGATTCAGCGAAGAATGGTTGTTTTGTTGGAATTCCAAGCCCTGCAGCAGCTGCATTGATAGCATCCTTGATCTGGTGTAGCCATGGAGTCGAGCTAACAAGCGAGTTAGCATTTTTGGTGGCGACAGTAACTGCTTTAGTTGGCTTGTTGATGGTTTCTAATTTCCATTATCGAAGCCTGAAAGAAATTGATTTGAAGGGAAAGGTGCCTTTCGTAGTGATTTTTTCTGTGGTGATGGGTCTTATTGTGGTGACAATTGATCCGCCTCGAATTTTATTTATTTTTGCCTTAGTGTATAGCTTTTCAGCCCCAGTATTATGGCTAAAAGCTAAGATTTACGGGGTAAAGGTGTAATATGAAAAAACAAAAATTAATAATTTTTGATACAACGCTACGCGATGGGGAGCAAAGTCCTGGTGCATCTATGACCAAGGACGAAAAATTGAGAGTGGCTAAAGCTTTAGAGAAACTTCGAGTTGATGTCATTGAAGCAGGGTTTGCTGTTTCCAGTCCTGGTGATTTTGCATCAGTTAAAGCTATTGCTGAGACGATTAAAGACAGTACTGTTTGCAGTCTTGCTCGCGCCAAAAATCAGGACATTGATAGTGCTGCAGAGGCTTTAAGGGGGGCGTCTTCAGGGCGCATTCATACCTTTATCGCAACATCGCCAATCCATATGAAATATAAACTTCAGATGAGTCCAGATCAAGTTTTTGAGCGGGCTGTATCTGCCGTAAAGTATGCTCGAAATTTAATAGATGATGTCGAGTTTTCCCTAGAAGATGCAAGCCGTTCAGATTTTGATTTTATGTGCCGTGTTATCGAAGGTGTTATTGATGCTGGGGCAAAAACTATCAATCTTCCAGATACAGTTGGTTATGGCTTTCCAGAGGAGTATGCAAACACTATTGGTCGTTTGATTGAATCTATCCCTAATTCAGATAAAGCGATTTTCTCTGTACATTGCCACAATGACCTTGGTTTGGCTGTATCCAATTCATTGGCAGCTGTCATGAAAGGAGCCCGCCAAATAGAATGTACTATTAATGGTTTAGGTGAGCGCGCAGGTAATGCTGCCCTTGAAGAGGTGGTGATGGCAGTAAAGACGCGAAAGGATATTTTCCCAGTGGAGACGCGTATCGAAACTATTCATATTACTTCAACTTCTCGATTAGTATCGAGTATCACGGGATTTCCTGTGCAGCCCAACAAGGCAATTGTTGGCGCTAACGCTTTTGCGCATGAGTCAGGAATTCATCAAGATGGAGTGCTGAAATTTCGTGAAACTTATGAAATTATGAGCGCTCAAGATGTGGGCTTGCAAACCAATAAAATTGTTCTAGGTAAGCTTTCTGGACGCGCGGCTTTTACGGCTCGTCTTGAGGAGCTTGGGACTCATTTTGAGAGTAAGGCTGAAATGAATGAAGCCTTTGCTAAGTTTAAAGATTTGGCTGACAAAAAACGTGAAATATATGATGAGGATCTTCAGGCCCTTGTTTCAGAAATACAACTGGATGAATCGAACAGCGATCAAATAACACTAGAAGCTTTAGAGGTGATCTCAAAAACAGGGCAGCCTCCTTGTGCGATGCTTACTTTGAGATATAAAGGTGAGTTGTACGATTCTTCATCTGAGGGAGACGGCCCTGTTGATGCAGCATTCAAGGCCATAGAGAAATTAGCAAAAAGTGATACAGAACTTAAGCTTTATTCTGTAAATGCGGTAACTGCTGGAACGGATTCTCAGGGTGAGGTGACTGTCCGCCTAGAAAAAGGCGGCCGTATGGTAAATGGACAGGGAGCTGATACCGATGTTTTGGTTGCTAGTGTTAGAGCTTACCTGCATGCGCTTAATTTAATACAAAATCCAGATCGTTTGCACCCCCAGCTAGATGGCGTTTAGGGGGGTTATGAATACAGAGCTACGCAACTGGTATCTTTCTAGTTTAGGTGTAACGCAGTATTTATCTAGAACAGAGACGACTAACGCGCCGGAAACAATCCCAAAAAAAAATATAACGCCAACAGGCAACATAAATGCCGCGTTTGTTGCGCCCTTGAGTTTTAGGCTAGCATGCTGGCAACCCTGCGATGAGCTTTTGATTTTTAACGAATTAGATGTCGGCGCTAAGCCAAACGATGATCAGTGCCAATTGCTTGCTAACATTTTGCATAGTATAGGATGCCTTGCTGGCGGTTTACCGCATGCTGAGCTACTTGACTGGTCTGTCGAGAGTGACGGCCTTCGAGATAAATCTGATGCTCGTAAAATGATGTCAGCTTTTGTTGGTGCGCGCATCAGCAAAACCAGTGTGCTGCTTATGGGGAAAATAGCGTTTGAGTTATTCTCTTCCACAGAAGAGCCTTATGCGGATATTGTAGGTAAAACTATAGAAATAAAAGATATGGTGGACACTTTTGTTGTTAAAAGTCTGCAGGAAATTTTAAAGGACCCTTCGTCGAAGTTAGAGGTATGGGAAACCATTCAATCCCTAGTAAAGAGAAATTAAATAACCGCCAAGTGCATACTGTGATAATAAATCGTTTAAATATACGTCCTATGGCACTCTCTGATGTGGCTGATGTTACTCAGATTGAACAAAAAGCTACGCCTCATCCTTGGCGGGAAAGCCAGTTCATTGATAGCTATGAGAAACATCATTGTTTGGCCCTTACTTTAGATAGCTATGTTATAGGCTATGCGATTTACAGTATTGTCGTTGATGAAGCTGAAATTCTTAACGTTGCTATTCACCCTGAGCATCAAAACAAAGGCCGCGGGCGTTATTTGCTCGAGCATTTAATTGCTATTGTTTCGGAAAACGCACAAAGATTTTTCCTTGAAGTAAGAGTGAGTAATGCTAGTGCAATTTATGTATATGAAAATATTGGGTTTGTTGAGGTATGCCAAAGAAAGAACTATTATCAGACCGCATTAACATCTGAGGATGCCCTACTAATGGCTATGGAGTTGTAGGCTATTAAGACAAATAAAGATATAAGCGGGAATGGCCGAGATGCTTTATTTGAAGCGATAGCAGGTGATCTCTTTTCAAATGGTTATAGTGTTCAAACTAGCAGTCCCGCATCAGGGTTTCTTGCGCGGCTCTCTATGCAGTTAGAATTAACGCCTCCAGCATTATTTGCAAATGCTGGAGTTGGAAGGGGAGATGATCATGCGATAGATAGATCTGTTCGTACTGATAAGATCTCCTGGATTACTGGCTCCACTGATGGTGAGAAAGAATGGCTTAAGTGGACGTTATCGCTGCAAGACTACCTGAATAGGCGCTTGTTTCTAGGACTGTCTTCATTTGAGAGTCATTTTTCTTATTATGGTAAAGATGGATTTTATGCAAAGCATAAGGATTCTTTTAGGGGAAAATCAAATAGAGTGCTATCAATTGTAGTCTATCTAAACAAAGATTGGATGCCGGGGGATGGAGGAGAATTGCTTATATATGGCCATCATTCTGAAGAAATTATAATGAGAGTTGGGCCTATTCTTGGCACTGTTGTTATTTTTTTTAGCGAAGATATTTATCATGAGGTGCTGACCAGCAAGAAAAGTCGTTTTTCGATAGCTGGATGGTTTCGTTCAGGCTCTTGTTGGTAGATATTGCTGTAAAAATATTGCCAAATTTTCACAAAGGATTTTTATACCTGCTATTTTAAGATGCGGTTCAGGGGCGCTATTTTCTTGGTAATCTGTGTATAATTTCAAGCTGTTTCATTGGCAGCTTTCAAAGCTGCATTAATTTTTTATGTACGTTTATTTTTGCATCAAAGGAAAATAGAGAATGTCACCAAGGTTAATTTCTGAAGAGGTGAGACTAAGAAGAACTTTTGCGATAATTTCGCATCCTGATGCAGGTAAAACCACCATTACCGAAAAACTTTTATTATTTGGAAATCTGATCCAGGTTGCTGGAACAGTAAAAAGTAGAAAAAGCGATAGACATGCAACCTCTGACTGGATGCAGATGGAGAAAGATCGGGGTATTTCTGTAACATCCTCTGTCATGCAGTTTCCTTATAAAGGCCGCATAGTCAATTTACTGGATACCCCGGGACATGAAGATTTTTCTGAAGACACCTATCGTACCCTGACAGCGGTAGACTCAGCATTAATGGTTATTGATGGCGCAAAAGGTGTAGAGCAGCGTACGATCAAGTTGATGAATGTATGTCGACTAAGAGATACACCAATAATAGCCTTTATAAACAAGATGGATCGTGAAATACGCGACCCGATTGACCTTTTAGATGAGATAGAGACGGTGCTAAAGATCAGCTGCGCTCCAATTAATTGGCCTATTGGTTGTGGTAAGGACTTTAAGGGTGTGTACAGTCTTCATACAGATACAATACATGTTTTCCAGCAAGGCCAAGGAAGTATTATTCCTGAAGATTTGAGGATAGAAGGCCTTTATTCGGATGAAGCAAGTGAGTTTTTGGGTTGCTTGGCTATAAGTGTCAGGGAGGAGATAGAACTTGTGAAGGGCGCCACAAATTCTTTTGATATGGAAATGTTTTTGAGTGGACAGTTGACCCCTGTATTTTTTGGTACAGCATTGGCTAATTTTGGCATAAGAGAAATGCTAGATAGTTTTGTAGATTTAGCCCCGCCCCCGCAATTTAGGGCCGCAATAGAACGAAATGTAGCTGCGAGCGAGGAAGAATTTTCTGGGTTTATTTTTAAGATACAAGCCAATATGGATCCAAAACACAGAGACCGAATAGCTTTTATGCGTATTTGCTCAGGCAGGTATATCAAAGGAATGAAGATTCGCCATGTTAGGCAGAAAAAAGATTTGCGTATTTCCGATGCTGTTGGTTTTAAAGCGGGAGAGAGGGTGTCACTAGATGAAGCGGTGG
>CAWUVO010000098.1:0-3297 GCA_963925965.1 uncultured Porticoccus sp.
CCCCCCCGCTCCCTGAGCACGAACAGCTGTAATTTTTATTTCATGATCAGGAATAGAGATATCTGGAACAATAACTAACACCGATTAGTTCCTGTATTTTGATGGATATTAATTACAATAAAAAATCTTGGTCAATTGGAACAAATTTAGTAGCCGCACTAATTAAAGATCCAGCAGTCAAGGAAGGGACGCCGTACACAAACGCTTCAACGGCAAAATCATTTCTTATTTTAGATAATAATAAGTCAAAATCTCCATCTCCCGAGAGCAATATAATTCTATCAACTTCTTTTGCTGTATCCAGCACATCAATTGCAATACCGACATCCCAATCTCCTTTTGCTGAACCATCCCTTCTCTGGATATAAGGCTTAAGCTTTATATTAAACCCTATATTTCTCAATGCATCTTGAAATTTTAACTGACCTTCGTCATCACGATGAATAGCGTAAGCGTTTGCACTCAAAATATCGCCTTGCAAGGATACATGCTGCCACAACTTTCTGTAATTGAATTGGCGCCCGTAAGCCTCACGTGTCGTATAGTATATATTCTGGACATCAACAAAAATTGCAATTTTATTTGCCGCAGGAATTAAATCCAAATGGATCACCAGTAATTGAAAATTCTGAAGCACTATAACATTAAGGAAGACTCATAGCGTCAGAGATAGGATGCTCAGAATCCGTATCGATAGCCAATCGAAATCATGTCATCCATTTCCATTTGTATGCCATTTACATTTTGATCTAGCTGCTTGGAATATTCAAACTCTATTCCGTGACCGCCAAGAATCCCTTTTTGGCCCAACAAGGCAACACTCCAATGAGCCATCAATGTATTTCCACCATAATTATCAGGATCTGCTGTTTGCACTGGAAGCATTATTCTGGAATCTATTCCGTCAATATCGCCTTGATATTGATAAGACAACGATAGAGACATTCTTATCCATGGAGCAAAAGAAACTCCGCCCCAAGCTGAAACAGCGTGTTTGTCTCCGAGTGTATAGTTCTCATCATTTTCACCAATACGCATGACTGTTTGATACCTAGCCCCCCAATCCAACGAATGGCCGCTTTTCCCAGTATAAGATACACCAGAAAGCAAGTCATAAGTTCCAGACCCCAGCTGCATTCCATAAGGCAATATTGTTTTATTCCTCATGCCCATGGGGGTCAAAATAGTGCCCTTTTGATCAATATCTCCCGTTGGAAGACTAACACCCAAATGCAGATTTAACTGATGATCATTGTGATCTGATGCTTTCCATAAAGCGCTCAAAGAGGTATCGCCCATTCCGCTAGATTTGGTTTTAAAAACCCCTCGCTTAGTTATACCAGATGCACCCATATAGGTAAGAAGTTCCATTTCTTTTTCAAGATGATGTAACATAAGCATCCAAGACACTGTATTAGTCTGGGCATACATTACGCCAACCATGTCCATTTTAGAGTCCATCTTAATGAGAGTAACTCTCAATGTAGCCGGTTGCCCTGTATTCCCATAGAAACGATTGGGAGCAGTGGTGACAATTTCATCTGAAGAAATCCGTTTATCTCCATCGAGGCTATCTTTCATGCGCATATCCATTGTGCGGAAAGAAAGCATCCATTCTCCTTTTTGATGTGCATGTCCTGTCAATTTATGGCCACTATGATGGGACTGGGGTGTCATTTTATGAACACCATGAGAGCCTTGCGTCTCATGACTGGCTGACTCGGCCACGCATAATGAACTAACAAATAATAAAGGTACTATCACGAATACAATATTTACAATCTTCACACAGCTCGCCCCCCAAAAAATTAAGGTCGGCAAGGTATACTTATTTTTCAGGAAAAGTAATGTGGCATATTGTCGCACTTACTGCTTAACTGGTCTCTTGAACAGTTTTCTCTGGAGAGTGCGTCGATGCATACCCAGAATACGCGCTGTCGCAGAAATATTTCCCTTGTTTTCTAGAAGAGCTTTTTGAATATGCTCCCAGGCCAACCGGTCGACACTTGGAAGCGTCTGATGCGATCCTGCAGTCACTGTGTTAATTCTCTTACCGCTGAATGCTGAAAGAATTTCTTCTATATCTGCAGGTTTACATAAATAGTCCTTGGCTCCCATTTTTATTGCCTCGACTGCTGTAGAGACACTTGAATAGCCGGTTAAAATCAAAATATCGATATCTGGTTTAATGATTTTAAGCTGGGGCAGAATCGTCAATCCTGATCCTCTTTCAAGCTTTAAATCTAGAATAGCTTTGCTTGGCTGATGCCTCTCACAAGAAGCGGCTGCCTCTTCAGCTGTCGAGGCAGCGACAACAAAGTACCCTCTTCGAGTCAGCGCCCTTCGTAAGACATCTAAAAATATCTCATCATCATCAATAATTAGTATGGTTTTTTTGTTTATCATTTTTATAGCTGACACTTTTAAATTTTTTGTTAATCTACGCTTATTGGTTCAAATATGAGCGGCAATGAAACACTGGTAAGTACGCCCCTATTGTCTGCAGGCATTATGGTGACACTGCCCCCGTAGCGGTTTATAGAGGCATGCGTTAAAAAAAGCCCTATCCCCAAACCATTTTTTTTTTCGGATGAAAATGGCTTACTCAATATGTCTTTCTGATATGAAGATAATCCTTTACCGTAATCTCGAATAGAAAATTCTAATTTTTCTTCATCCCAAAATACAGATACGTCAACTTTTTCTGGACTAGCATCAGCTGCATTATTTAGTAAGTTCAATAACGACTGTGCAATAGTGGGGGGGAAAAACGCCTCGCGCGCTTTTGGGTTATCGATAAAACGCACCGATACATTCAGTTCTGGGTGAAGCACCTGCCATCGCTCCAATAACTGATTAACGTATTGCCGAATAGATCTAGTCTCTTTGTCGTTAGCTGTAATTTCAGCGGTCGCGACAAGCTGTCTGAGTGTAACCCTGCATTGTTCTATCTGGCCTTGAAGGATATCTATATCCTGATTAAAATTAGATTTATCTTGTCTCATTTCATCCACAAGAATCTTCATAGTGTTCAGCGGGGTTCCAAGCTCATGCGCTGTTCCTGCTGCCAATGCACCAATACCAATTACCTGCTCATCTCGTAACTGATTTTCTCTGTGTGTAGCTATTTGAGAGCTTTGTTGTTTCAGTGAGCCAGCCATTCGAGTAACGAAAAAAGTAATAAAAAGTGCACTCATCACAAAATTTCCCCACATACCTATGATGTGTAAACTATTATTTTCTTGATGATGCCCATGGTGCAGGTCTGGGGAAAAAGCTGAAATAGGGAAGCTGCCT
>CAWUVO010000099.1:0-4042 GCA_963925965.1 uncultured Porticoccus sp.
CTCCAATTTTCAGAGCCAATCAGAAATGAAAGTAATTCGCGTTTTCGACCCTTATCCACAAAATGAATCGTTTGCTGGATTCTTTCAGATGCAGTGTTTCTTTGAGCTACCTCTATTAATGTCGGTGAATTCAATAAGCCATCAGCAAGTCTTTTGATATCGTCAGAGAAGGTTGCCGAAAATAAAAGGTTTTGGCGTTTCTTGGGTAGCAACGCTAATAATTTACGAATATCAGGAAGAAATCCCATGTCCAGCATCCGATCTGCTTCATCTAGTACTAGGATTTCTACTTGAGACAAATCTAATGTTTTTTGATGCGCATGATCAAGAAGACGTCCGGGTGTAGCTACAAGAATATCAATACCTGATCGCAATGTAGCTATTTGAGGATTTATTTTGACGCCCCCAAAAATTACTGTAGAGCGAATTGATAAATACTTGCTATAGGTTTTAACGCTCTCTGCAACTTGTGCAGCTAGCTCTCGGGTAGGGGTTAACACTAACGCCCTAATAGGCCGGGAGGATTCTTTTGTACTATTTTCGCTTAAAATCTGCAGCATAGGCAATGTGAAGCCAGCTGTTTTGCCAGTTCCTGTTTGGGCGCCAGCCAATATATCAAGCCCTTGGAGCACCAAGGGAATAGCTTTAATTTGGATGGGTGTTGGTGCGCTGTATCCGCGTTCAGAGACAGCACGAAGTATATCAGCCGATAGGCCGAGTTCAGTAAATAGCATATTAGGGGAGCTCCGGTATCAGCATATCTATGATGTCATCAAAAGATCGGTCTTATGCTGAAAACCATTTATAAAGTGTCTGGAAATATTTAAAAAAACCGCCAAGATCACTGTTTAGAAAATAAGGTGCCGACCGAAGGACACCGAGATGCGCGACTATAGCAAGTGCAACCTAACGAGTCTATCTGTTACTAGTTAAATCTTGTGCCAAATATATAAATATTTTTTATACTGGCATCAACAGTTTATCCGGCAACTGAGACAGGAGCTTTGTTCCTAATAGCTTTTCTATTGGCTCCAATAAAAATGCATCGTCTTCGCAAGCAAAACTTATAGACGTGCCGGTCTTACCGGCCCTTCCGGTACGACCAATGCGGTGTACGTAATCTTCAGGTTCTTCAGGTAACGTATAGTTTACCACATGACTGATGCCGTCTATATGAATGCCTCGACCAGCAACATCTGTAGCGACCAAAATTTTCAATTTTCCAGATTTAAAATCTGCCAGAGTCTTTACTCGCTTACCTTGAGGTACCTCGCCAGAAAGAAGTCCAACACTAAATCCCTTGCTTTTTAGTTTTTCCTGAAGTTTGCGACATTGGTCGCGTCGATTAGCAAAAACAATCACGCTTTCGACTTCATTCTGATGAATGATGTTACTCAATAACTCAAACTTTTCAAGCATCGAGGTTATGTAGACTTTCTGAGTCACAGTATCGGTGGCAACACTCTCCGGTTCAATTTCGACAGTGGTTGGATTAACCGTCCATTGTTCAGCGAGATTAATCACCTCGGAAGTAAAGGTTGCCGAAAAAAACATTGTTTGTCGACTTTCTTGATGAGGGGTTAAGCGAACAATACGTCTTACTTGGGGAATGAATCCCATATCAAGCATTCTGTCTGCTTCATCAAGCACCAAGATCTCAGTTCTATCAAGATAGACATCATTGCTTCCTGCAAAATCCAATAAACGCCCCGGTGTGGCCACCAAGATATCACATAAACTCTCATGCAGACGGCGCTTCTGTTTATCGTAATCCATCCCTCCAACCAAACTATGCACTTTTAGGTCAGTATACTTACAAAGATCTTGAGCGTCCCCCGCTATCTGCATCACGAGCTCTCGAGTGGGAGCAATAATCAGCGATCTAGCCTCGCCTGCAAAGTAGTCGTCCTCAATGGGATTACCAAGGAGTTCAGTAATAATGGTAGTTAAAAAAGCGGCAGTTTTTCCAGTACCAGTCTGGGCTTTCCCCACAATATCATGGCCGCGTAACGTATAAGGCAGCGTTCTTGCCTGGATGGGGGAGCAATACTTGAATCCTAGGTCTGCTATTGCATGCATCAGAGAAAGGGGTAGATCGAGATCATGGAAACGTGTCTTACCAGCTGCTTGGTCCACTTTAAACTTAGATAAATCCCAACCCGTCAAAAGATCATTACTCAATTTTTTTTTACGCTGAAGATCACTATTTTTCGGTTGACCTAGAATGTCTTTTTGTTGATCTTTCTCGAAAACCGAACCATCCCTGTTTGTCATAATATTGCCAATTTAAATAAATCTTTCGCCTTCGCGTATCTCTAAAAAGCCGAAGGGAGTGAAAACGTTCGGGATTGTAGCACGAGATCCTTACACTAAACCTATTTGACGAATTTGTTTCAAATATTTAAACGATACAATACAAATCATTATTTGATGCTTTTGAATCCACGTCTTATTGGGTTACCCTGACGCACACACCAAGATAACTACACTTACTTTAGGGTTAATAGTATGGCAACTCAAAAAAACCGCGAATTACGCAATGCCTTTGGTAGCTTTGCAACAGGCATTACGGTAATAACTACTCTAGATGGAGAAAAGGCGCCCCAAGGAATGACTGCCAACAGTTTTTCAGCCGTATCATTAGAGCCTCCTCTTATTTCTTGGTGTGTGGGTCAAGAATCAAGACTGTGTGACTTATCCCAACAAGTCAGCCATTTCGCGGTAAATATACTAAGTAGCAGCCAGAAATCAATTTCTGAACTATTTTCTAGCTCACATAATGATAAATTTTCACAAGTACCTTGGCATTCTGGTACGCATGACTTGCCACTGCTAGATGGCTGCGCATGCCATTTTATATGCGCTACAGAGCACCGTTACTCTGGGGGAGATCACATTATCATAGTAGGTCGAGTACTAGATTTTTCTAACAACAACATATCGCCATTAATTTTTCATGGCGGGAAATATCAAGAATTAAAATAAGAATATGGTGCCTGTCATTCAGCCTTAAAGCATGCGCTGACTCGATCAAGGCCAGACAGGTCAATGAAGGTTTCTGCGCCACTAAAACCAGCCTGGACCATTTTTTGACAAACTTCTTTTCCTTGACTGTGTCCGTGCTCCAGTAGCAACCAGCCCCCAGGTTTAAGATGCAAATAAGAGCCAAAAACAACTGTATGGATATCAGCCAAGCCAGAATCTTTGGCCACAAGGGCTGATAACGGCTCAAATCTAACATCACCTTCTTGGAGGTGTTTGTCTTTAAGACACAAATATGGCGGATTGCTTACGATAAGATCAAATTGCATTTCTTTCAAGTTAGAGAACCAGTCACTTTGATAAATCTTTACATTATCAAAACCAAGTTGCTGTCGATTCTGCTCGGCAAGGGCGATGGCACCCAATTCTAAATCAATAGCTATGATTTCCCAAAATGGTTTTTCGCTCGCAAGAGCTAGTGCAATAGCCCCGGTTCCTGTTCCTAAATCTAATACTGAAATCTGCTGGCCCAAAGGTAGAGAAAGGGCTTTTTCTACAAGCAGCTCTGTCTCTGGTCTAGGGATTATAGTGACAGGAGAAACTTTAAGCGACAACGACCAGAATTCACGTCTTTTTATGATATAGGCGACAGGTTCCCCGTTAACCCGGCATCTAAAAAGTTCATTAAAGCGTGCCTGTTCTAGATCGCTCAGGCGTTGATCGGGCCATGTATACAAATGGATGCGATCTTTTCCCAGAACATAACTAAGTATTATCTCTACATCTAGCCTTGGACTGCCACTTACATCAGCTAGTTCAACGCTAAGTTTTAGCAAATTTGAAATAGCCATACAATTCATAGGAGCGTCAGTAGTCATGTACCAATCCTAGCGATAAAATTTTTCTATTCAAAGAATCAATTTCTTAGGCATGAAGCATGCATCTACCTTTTAAGAAGAAATTGTAGCCAGTAAATCCGCTTGATGCTCATTCACTAAAGGTTGAATTACTTCGTCTAGTTGCCCTTCCATTACCTCTCCTAGTTTGTATAGCGTCAGGT
>CAWUVO010000100.1:0-29217 GCA_963925965.1 uncultured Porticoccus sp.
GGCCCCTCAAGACAAAATCCTTGATTTCGCAGCTGATCCAAACAAGGCGTAATAACATTTATTTCTTCCATTCCCAGATAGCCGTCTTCTCCTGCATGAGGGTTGAGACCGCAAACCAATATTTTGGGGCATTCAATCCCAAATTTTTGTTTTAATTCGCTATTAAGAATATAAATAGTCTTTTTTAATAAGTCATGTGTAATGGCTTTTGGGACATCAGAAAGAGGTAGATGTGTTGTTACAAGAGCTACCTTGAGACCCTCAGTAGCAAGCATCATAACTACTTTTTTAGTGGAAGTTTTTTCTGCTAAAAATTCTGTATGGCCAGTGAAATGAAACCCCGCAGCATTAATCACACCCTTGTGAACAGGCCCGGTAACCATTGCATGGCAATAGTTATTTTGGCATGCAGTCAATGCTTGGGAGAGTGTATCTAGCACGTATTTCGAGTTATCTGGGTTGAGAACTCCCGGCACTACTTTGGAGTCTAAAGAAATGGGCTGTATTGCAATCTCCCCACCCTTGAGTGCTTTAGGGTGATCTGGAATTGCCGCACGAAGTTTAATAGGTAGATTTAGTTGCTTGGCTCGCGATTCCAATAGATTTGGGTCCGCATAAGCTATAAGCTCAAAATCAAGCGGTTGCTGGATGAGCTGTATGAGCAGATCTGGTCCTATGCCAGAAGGTTCACCTGGGGTTACGGCTATTCTTATCACGATTTGATGTCTATAAAAGCCTCATCTCTAATTTCTTTAAGCCAGATTTCTAGCTCTTCTTGATATCTTTTTTGTTTTAGAGCGCTTCTGGCCTGAGAGCGCTTTATTGTATCGGTGAAATCTTGATTGCGGCGTTCGGTGACCTGTAAAATATGCCATCCAAATTGAGTTTTAATGACTTCGCTGATTTCATCTATATTAAGTGCGCTCATTGTTTTTTCAAACGTAGCTACAAATTTATTAGGAACTGACCAGCCTAGACTTCCCCCAGACATTGCTGTACCGATATCTTCGGAGTGGATTCTAGCAGCGTCACCAAAGTTTTTACCATTTAATATTTCAGTACGAATTTTATTGGCTGCCTCTAGAGTTTTTTCGTCATCTCGGATTTCATTTGGCACTAGCAATATATGCCTGACATTGTGTTGCTGTACAAGATTTGATAAGGCTATACCTCTTCGGTTATATAGTTTTAGTAGGTGAAATCCAGCAGCGCTACGTATGGGTTCGCTAATTTGTCCTGGGGATAGATTTTCAATTGTCGCAATGAATATGTCAGGTAGCTGAGAGACTTTTTTCCAGCCTAGGTCGCCACCTTGGGAAGCTTTATTTCCTTTAGATTTGGCAATAGCAAGACTCTTAAAATCTTCGCCATTCTTGATTTGAAAATAAATGCCCAAGATTTCTTCCTGAATTCTAGCTACTTCCTCATTGGATGATTCGGAAGCTACAGGTAGTAAAATGTGTCCAATTTGGAAATCAGGGGTCGCCCATGAGCGCCCCTCTTCGGTATTGAGAAAGTTGTCGATCGCTTGTTCGCTAATAGATATTCGCTTATTAAGATGGCCTTCTTGAACTCGACCTATGAGCATCTGCTCTCTTACTTTTTGACGAAAATTTGCAGTCGTTATTCCTGATTGTTGCCCCTCATCGAGAAGGTCCTGCATAGTTTTATTTTGCCGTTGAGCTGCTTGTTCTATGGCTTGATTGACTTCTGCATCGCTAAATCTGACCCCAGCTTGCTTTGCCTTAAGTAGCTGGATGCGCTCAATAATCAAGCGTTCTAAAACTTCCACTATAATTTCATCTTGTGGTGGACCTGCTTGACCGCTTTCTTTTATTCGATTAAGAATTTCAAGCGTCCTATCTTGTAGATCGCTACGCATGACCACTTCATCATTTATTGATGCGACAACTTCATCTAAAAGAATTTCTTCTGCGGTTACCAATGAAGCAAATGAAGCTATTAATATTGCACCACATAAATGCTTAAAAAAGATATTTTTTGTTATCATTGCTGTGTCTTCATGAATTAGTTATTCGGTGTTTGATAGCCATGCACGCCATCCGCTACTATAGATTCCATTTTGGATCCAAAGCCTGCAATGCCTTTGATCTGGAACGAAAGGAATATACCTTTGTCTTCCGCTAAGTCGTCCATTGGCAATACAATATTGTCGTCTCTATCAATCCACTTCCGGGCAAGCAGGCTTAGGCGTACACAGCAGCTCTCGTATTGAACTCCAAAAAACGTTTCCAGGGTTCTACTGTTAGTAACATCATAGTTATAGCGACCGACAATGTTTAAGTTTCTTGTTATCGGCAGCGCAGTAGAGAAATCACTTTGCTCAATATCGTTATTGTATTTTTTTCCATTAAGTGTGACTGGAGTCTGATTATTGAAGCGATAGCTGATGTTAAGAAGCTTATTGTCGCCTCCATTGTAGCGCAAACTAGTGCTTGCCCGATCTAGCTCGTTGTCATCTGAATCATATTGAGCTTCAGCAAGGGCTTTCCAGTTGTCCCCAAGTCTCATTTCAAATTCTGCAGCGTAAGGAGATTCATCTTTTCGCATTTCCTTACTTATAGATGAATCCAGAGATACAGTTCGATCATCTAGATAAAATATTTGACCAGCGCTCGCACGCATTCTTTCAATGCCAGAATCATCAGTTAGCCGCGTAGTAAATCCAACAGAAACTTGTTTCGAATCAGTCACACGATCTCCGCCGCTGAATTGCTCATCCCTAAATAGTGAGCCGTATCCAAAAGTTGATAGTGCTGTATCAAACACTGGAAGATCGTCTTGATTTTCTTTTTTGGCATAGACCATGTAGAGTCTCGGCTCAAATGTATGCGTGTACCCATTAAGCCAAGTGGTTTTTCTTTCTAGGTATATCCCAGTGTCTATAATCCCTATAGGCACCGTAACTGAAGGACTATCGTCATTCTGTCCAGAAACTGGAGAATCAAGGTCATATGTCATATGTTTTATCTTAGCAGTAGGACGGAAGTATCCCCAGTTCCACCATTTATTCCAGCTTGCCGCATAAGCTAAGTTAAGCCTGCGTCCAGTAGTTTTGGTGCTATCATTATGGTCATAGTCGCTATACTGATTCTCTAAATCAAAATCAAAGTCACCGACGTTAAAGCTTGTATTAGCTTGAACTCTTGGCAGTAACTCGTATTGGTCAGCTCCATTTTTAATGAGTGTTTGGTATCCAGAACCTTCAATTGAGATACCCCAGTTTTTTATAGAACCCGCTAGATGACCGTGCTGGCGAAGGTATGATTGGCTATTGACCTGCAATGTTGTTGTATCAAGATCTTGAAAATAATCTTCGTCGCTTGCCCTTGTATAATTAAGAGTAGATCTGAGATGGCCGAAGTCTCCTCTATGCCGTATATCTCCTAGCCATCGATCCTCTCCTTCATTTTCTCTTTTTCCTGTAATTGCATTGAGTGTTTCATCACCATCATCTCCACCATCATCACTGGCTAAAAATGCACCACTAAAGATAGTTTCAGATAACTTAGATAGATGTCTCATTTCGAGTTCGGCCATAGCTCCTCGTTCCTGCACATAACGAGGGGTAAAGGTGGCGTCATAATTGGGAGCCAGATTAAGATATATTGGTTGCGAGAAGTCTAACCCATTTTCTTCACTGCTTTCCCAGCTAGGAAATAAAAGACCGCTGGTTCTTCTGTCATCTATTGAAAATCTAACCCATGGGATATATATGACGGGGAGATCTTTTATCTCTAGACGTACATGTTTAGCTGTAGCAATTCCTGTTCCGGGATTAATTTGAAGTTTTGAGCTGACCAGCCGCCAAGCGTTATTGCCTGGCTCGCATGTGGTGTAAGTGCCATTATCAATATAAAAAATATCTCCACTGGGGCGCTTGAGTATACTGGCTGACCCACGAGCTCCAGATTCATGAAGTAGGTAGGAGGCATTATTTATTTCTACATCTAATGAATCCATGTTCACGTGCGCGGTATCACCTCTGAGCAGAAGACCTGGCTCTCGAAGCTCTATATGACCATCCATGTCGACCGTACGATCATCTTGATTGAGTGTAGCAGCATCACTGCGTGCTTGACGGTATCCTTGTGTTAGATGCACATTACCTTTGAGGTAGGCAACGTTATCCTGAATTAATTCTGTAGAAGTGGAGGCCACTCTTAATGATGCGTCTTCAGGCTTTAGATCTGAGTCTGGATAGTTACGCTCTGGCTCTATATAAGCACCACAGCAACCAGAAGATCTTTTCGCTAGCTGATCTATAGAGAGATCTTCTTCATCTGTCCAGTCGAGATTCTTAGCTACTTTTATTTTCGGTACTAATTCAGTTTGATTTTCTTCGCTTTGAGGGACATCAAAAACTTCAGCTTTGACTGGTCTCGGATAGGGTTTCCCTCCTATCGATTGTTGTCCGCATACCCATTCGTCATTCTTTCCTGTATTGCATTCCCACTGCAGGTAAGTATTGCTTGTTTCTGCTAACGAGAGACTGCATACCAACATCATGCTAAAGAAGACCAGTATTGTCTGCAGATACAATGAACACAGTGCTCTATTGAGTTTTATGCAGATGTAACTCGCACTTTTTAGTATCATGGTTATCCGTAATCTATAAATAAAAATTGTCATCAGATTGTCATCAGTATGACTGATCCTACATTTTACTCATTCTGAAGCATCATGCGAGGGTTTGAGGTAGAATCTGTAGTCTTTTTTTAATTGAATGACAAATATGACAAATTTATTTTATTTGCGAGATTGGATTGAGAGGTATTTGCCTCGAGGTGTTGTTTTGAGTGAACCAATATTTCTTGATCCACTTAATGGCGATGCGGGTTTTAGGCAATATTTTAGGATTAATTCTAACCCACCTCTAATAGCTGTATTAGCACCACCATTGCTTGAAAATAACTTTAATTTTGTCAACATATCCCTTTGTTTTCGAGAAAGCGCTCTTCATACGCCATTAGTTTATGCGGTAGATTACCAGTCAGGATTTTTGCTACTTGAAGATCTTGGTGATCATTTGTTGTTGCCTCTTTTGGCCGGAAAGAATCAAAGTCAGCTCTATGATTCTGCTGAAATAGAGCTCATAAAGATTCAAAAAATTTCTAAAAATAAAACAATATTCCCAGAGTATAGCCGACAGGAATTGCTTAAAGAAATGACTATTTTTATTGAATGGTTTATCAAAAAATTGCTTAATATTGAGCTCAAACCTACTGATTTGAGAATGCTTGATGATGCTTTCTCAATTATTGTAGAGAGCGCATTGGAGCAGCCGCAAGTTGTAGTGCATCGCGATTTTCATTCGCGTAATTTGATGCAGTTGTCTGATGGCTCTATTGGCGTCATTGATTTTCAGGATGCAGTCATAGGACCTATCACCTATGACATGGTTTCCTTATTCAGGGATTGTTATATACGGTTGCCTAAAGAGCATGTTGTACAGCGAGCATTAAGCTACTATCAGCAGACCGTAGATGCTGGTATTGCTCCAAAAATTTCTGATAATCAGGTGATTAGATGGTTTGATTTGATGGGCTTGCAACGACATATTAAGGTGCTTGGTATTTTTTCTAGACTTCACTTAAGAGACGACAAGCACGGCTATCTTGATGACTTGTCGCTTGTAATTCGCTATACCTTGGAGCAGTTGAGGTCATACCCAGAGCTAAAAAATTTCACACTTTGGTTTGAGCGGCACGTGCTTCCAGAAGTATCTCGACAATCTTGGTTCCAATCTTTGGATACGGCTGGAGACATTCCAGCAACAAGCAATTCAGGAGATTGAACATGAAGGCAATGATTCTTGCTGCAGGGCGTGGAGAGAGATTGCGGCCTCTTACCGACACGACTCCTAAGGCATTGGTGCAGGCGGGAGGAAAGCCTTTAATTCAATATCATATTGAGAATCTAGCATCAGCTGGAGTAAGAGATGTAGTGATAAATACATCTTGGTTGGGTGACAAGATAGAATCATTTATTGGTAATGGATCTGATTTCGGAGTTAATGTTCAATGGTCAAGGGAGCATAAGCCGCTTGAAACAGGAGGGGGCATTCGTAGAGCTCTTCCGCTGCTAGGGAGCGAACCATTCTTGCTTGTTAACGCTGATGTCTGGACTGACTTTTCATTGAAAAATTTAGTCGAAAAACTGTTACCATCGGAAGTTGATGTCCATCTAATTTTAGTCCCAAATGCATCTCATCATATGGATGGAGATTTTATACTAACATCTGAGAGTATAGTCAGCATCCCAAACGCTAGAAATAACACCTACACCTACAGCGGGATATCTATCCTGAGGCCAAAAATATTTACCGTGCATACCTCGACTACCGAAAAATTCCCCTTGCGTGATGTATTGTGTAAAAGTATCTCCTCTGGCCGCATAGAAGGTGAGATATATACTGGAATATGGCGAGATGTTGGAACACTGATGCGTCTTCAAGAGCTGAATGAATGCTTAATGAAAAGATGATGTTGTGGAGGTTGAAAAATCGTATTTTCGGCGTAACTATTTTTTTCGGGGAAAAGGTTTCACTTATTGGATGGTCAGTCTCAGGCTTCTAGAGTTAAATGATTGAATATCACAAAGAACAAGTATCAGTGTGGTAAGGTCATCCCATGGAGACCCTTGCCTCATGCCTTTGATTGCACGATCAATGCCTCCTGATAACCTTAGCATTTGTCGTAATCTCTCAACAGGGATTCGGCTAATAGTTTTCTTTACAAGAGGCCTACGACTTTCCCAAACCCCTAGCTTTTGAAGCACCGAGTCAATACCCCCGCCTGAATGAATAGCCTCGCTTCCCTTGATTAGAATTCGTAGATCTCGAGTGATTGCCCAAAGAATAATAGTAGCATCAGTGCCTTCACTGCGAAGGCCTTGAAGAATATGATAGGCCTTTCGCGCTTCACTCTCCATAATTTTGTCTAACAGCACAAACACATTAAATCGTGAGCTATCAGCGACAATATCAGACATAGTTTTCCCAGTCAGTTCTCTCTCTGGTGCCAGCAGTTTAAGTTTTTCTATTTCCTGGATTGCTGAAAGCAAGTTACCTTCAACTCTGTCAGCAAGTACGCTTATTGCTTCTTGGCTGGCCTTGATGCCAGATTGATTGAGCCTCCGATTTAACCATTGTGGTAATTGGGGTGTGGAAACTGGCCATATTTGTACAGAAATGCCCTGATTTTTTATGGCGGTAAACCATTTGCTCCTAGTTGACGAGCTGTCTAGTTTTGGTGTGATAATAAGTGTTAGGATTTCTGTATTAATTTTTGCTAAATGTTCTTGAAGTGTCTTGGATCCCTTATCTCCAGGCTTGCCTGAAATCATACGAATTTCTAGAAATTTCTTTTCCGAAAAAAGTGAAATATTGCTGGCTTCAATTAGAACGCTATTCCAATCAAATTTGCTATCTGCATAAAATAATTTTCGTTCGTTGTAGCCGTGTAATTTTGCTGCTGTGCGAATAATATCAGCAGATTCTTGAACCAAGAGTGGCTCATCTCCGCTAATGATATATACAGAAGCTAGGCCTTTCGAGGCTAAGTGTGTACTAAGCTGCTCAGCTTTCAGTCGCATACTGGGTTGTCTTTTTGAGCATTGAACTTAAAAGGTTTATTATTTTACGAGCTAGATCATTCATCATTTCACGCTTCAATATTTTTTGTTCCTCAGCATTTGTTGATACATTATCTTCGTTGTAATTAAAGAATTTTTCTCTACTGAGAGTTGTTTTTGGCAGCAATACCTTGCCGTCAGCAGTTACAATTTCCACATCAACTAGCTCAGTTATGTGTAGTTCAGACACTCTTGCAGAAGAACTCACGCTTGCCGAACGACTAGTAGACCTTTGGTTTGTTAGCCTGATAGTAATTTCAGCTTCTTTGGAGTTCTCTGTAATAGCAATATTGCTAAATTTTAGAGATCTGGAAATAAAACGATAAAGCTGATTTTTTTGATCTCCATCTATATGAATTTTATTAATAGCAGCTAAAGCTGCAGTATCACCGCTGCTTCTTAGGTGCCAGCCGCAGCCAGTAATCATTAAGGATGCAAGAAAACCTGAGATAATAACGGGGATTAATTTTTTCATTGTAGTTCCTTTCTTCTTGAAAAGGGTCTTGGCTAAGGACCCTAACTATAAGTATGTTTTTTATCAGCACACTACATTTAAATGGCAACAATATTAACTAATTTATTAGGGATCACTATTATTTTTTGGATAGCTAGCCCCTCAGTGAAGCGCCGAACATTTTTATGCTGTTTAGCCATATTTTCTATGGCTTCAACAGTTGCTTCAGATGGCACATCAATTTGAGCTCGTAATTTACCGTTTACTTGTACAGCAATCTGAAGAATATTTTTTATTAATGTTGATTCGTCTGCAACTGGCCATTTCGTATCGAGCAAGCTATCTCTATGGCCTAGTTCATTCCAGAGTTGAGCGCATATATGGGGTACAATTGGCGATAAAACTAACACAATAGTTTCCAGCGCTTCCCGCTCAACAGCCAGGCCAACTGCAGTATTTCTGACAGTCATTTTTCCTATATCGTTCAATAACTCCATCACGGCCGCAATAGCGGTGTTAAACGTTTGCCGGCTTCCAAAGTCATTGCTTACTTTGATGATGGTGGTATGAGTTTTCCGTCTTAGATCCTGCTGCTTTTGATCTAGACTAGAGGGAATAGACGCGGTCCCGTCTCCCGCGGAAAGATGAGTATGCACTGTTTTCCATAGCTTCCGAAGAAAACGGTGTGCGCCTTCAACAGCGCTATCGTTCCACTCTAGTGATTGCTCAGGAGGCGCGGCAAACATTATAAATAATCTTACTGTATCGGCACCATACTGTTCTATTAAATTTTGAGGGTCTACTGTATTGCCTTTTGATTTGGACATCTTCGCCCCATCTTTCAATACCATCCCTTGGCAGAGAAGCCTAACAAAAGGTTCATCAGAGATTAGTAGTCCCTCATCGCGCATTAGTTTGTGGAAAAAACGCGCATATAGCAGATGTAAAATGGCGTGTTCGATGCCTCCTACGTACTGATCCACTGGTAACCAATAATTTGCGGCGACACTGTCAATCATTCCTTCTGAATAATTAGGGCAGGTGTACCTTGCGTAATACCAGCTTGACTCCATAAATGTATCAAAAGTGTCAGTCTCATGCTCAACTGGGTGACCGCCTAGGGTAGTTTTTTTCCAGTCAAGATCAGCCTTAATAGGTGACCTGATCCCATCCATAACTACTTTTTCTGGCAGCAGCACCGGAAGGCGATCGATAGGGACGGGAATTTCTCCGCCATCAGGAAGATTGAACATGGGGATTGGGGACCCCCAGTATCGCTGACGAGATACTCCCCAGTCGCGAAGTCTGTAATGGATTTTCATCTCTCCGCACCGAAGTTGTTCTAGTTTCTTTGCTATAGCATTAAAAGCTTCTTCGGGACCTAGACTATCAAACTCTCCAGAATTTATAGATACAACTTCATCTGGTGATTTAGATGCATACCACTTTTTCCAGCGGCTTTCACTAAAGTAGTAGGCAGCGCATTTGTCATCGTTAGCTGCATTTTTTCGGCGTAATTCTTCTGTGGACACAGCGACATGTTGAAAGACCTGCTTGATTGGCAGATGATAGTTGTTAGCAAATTCAAAATCGCGTTCATCATGAGCTGGAACTGCCATGATTGCACCAGTTCCGTACCCCATCAGTACATAGTTTGCCACCCATACTGGTATTTTTTCTCCGGTAAGGGGGTGGATAGCCTCAAGCCCTGAGGATATCCCAATTTTTTTCATTGTTGCCATGCCTGCTTCAGAAACAGGTTGTTCTTTGCAGTCTTGAATAAATTTTGATAATTTTGGGTTATTTTTTGAGAGAGCTATAGCAATAGGATGCTCTGCTGCAATACAGGCATAGGTAACTCCCATCAATGTATCAGGGCGAGTGGTATACACAGAGAAATTATCAATGCCATTGATAGTTTGATTTAGCTTAAAAGTTAATTCAACGCCACGGCTTTTCCCAATCCAGTTTTTCTGCATTGTGCGAACCTGTTCGGGCCAGTCGCTAAGTGTATCCAGGCTGCCTAATAATTCTTCGGCATATGCCGTAATTTTAATAAACCATTGTGGTATATCTTTTCGTTCTACTACTGAATCGCAGCGCCAGCAGCAACCGTTAATTACCTGTTCGTTAGCTAGCACTGTTTGATCTTCAGGACACCAATTAACAGCTGCAGTTTTTTTGTATACTAATCCTTTTTTATAAAGTCGCGTGAAGAACCATTGTTCCCACTTGTAGTAACTGGGATCACAGGTGGTTATTTCTCGGGACCAATCGTATCCGAAACCAAGCTTTTTGAGCTGGTTTTTCATATATTGAATGTTTTCATAGGTCCATTTTGCTGGAGCCGTGTGGTGCTTGATGGCTGCATTTTCTGCAGGTAAACCAAAGGCATCCCAGCCCATGGGCTGCAAGACATTCTTACCTAACATTCTTTGGTAGCGAGATATCACATCTGCGATAGTATAGTTCCGCACATGCCCCATATGAAGATTTCCACTGGGGTAGGGGAACATTGCAAGACAGTAGTATTTTTCTCTATCAAGATCTTCTTTTACTTCGAAAGCGCAAGTCTCTGCCCAAAGTTTTTGAACAGCAGTTTCGACTTCCTCAGGATGATATCGTTCTTGCATTGGTTTTCTTGGCCAGGTTGAGACTTATAGTTGACTTGCCTGTGATATATCAAGTGCTAATTATAGGCTAAAGCTTGCTGTAGACCCAGACAGATTTCTTTGTTGATGAGAATAATTTATTTCTTGATATCATCTGTAGTGGGTTTTAGGTTGAGAATTTTTAGTTAGGGGTGTTTTAAGTAGCCCTAATAGAACCAATGAAAGAGATAGAAAAATTATTGGATTAGAGCCAAGCCGCCCAAAGGGAGTAAGACCAATCCTGGGTTCCAGAGTGCCTTCGAGAGTGTCTCGATAAAATGATGGAATAATTGCAGATATTTTCCCATCAGCATTAACCAATGCGCTTATTCCGTTGTTTGTTGCTCGAATCAACGGCTTTCTGTTTTCTATAGCTCGCATTCGAGCAATCTGAAAGTGCTGTTTTGGTCCTATGGTATCTCCAAACCAACTATCGTTGCTTATGGTGAGGAGTAGACTAGCATTTTCTGCAGATTCCCTGACTAGTTCGGAATAGGCAATTTCATAACAAATGGATGTGCTGACCACTACATCATTACCTACAATAATATTTTTTTGGTTTGACCCCCCTGAGCTAAATACCGACATAGGTAAATCAAAAAATTTAATGATCCCGCGCAACCATTTTTCGAAAGGGACATATTCACCAAAAGGCACCAAATGTTGCTTATGATAGATTCCGGCACCTTGTCCGACAGCTAGTGCTGAATTGTAATAAGAAGTTTCATTTAGATTATTTGAACTATCCTTGGGATGCGACATTGTGGGAAGGCCGATAATTAGAGTAGTGTTCGTATTAGCCGCTTCTTTTGCAATCGAGTTTAGATAATCTGGCACCTCGTGTCGGAATCTTGGAATTGCAACTTCCGGCCACACCACTAAATCGTTATCCAGAAGACTTGCGGTATCTTCAAGGTATTGAAAAAGAATTTTGTCTAATTGACTTGAATCCCAGGAGCTCCACAAAGAAATGGCTGGCTGCATTAAGCCTATGGAAATAACTTTATTGGATGACTCAGTCCACTTGACTGATTGCAGATAAAGGCCTCCAAGCCAAAAAGAAAAAGTTAGCATTAGTGCGCTAGTTAGCGATATAAATACACTTTGTATTTGAGTATTTCTAGCTATAAATTGTAGTCTTAGCTTAAAGAAAAGTCCTAGCAGTCCGCCGCAGAAAGCAGTTATCCAGCTTAATCCTAACACTCCAGTAATTGGCGCCCATCCAGATATCCATGAATCAGTATGAGCATAACCTAGATAAAGCCACGGAAATCCAGTAAAAATCCAGCCTCGAAGCCATTCACCCAGTGTCCAAAGGCTGGGAAATATTAGCAGCATAGTAATAGCTAGGGCGTAAGATGTGTTGCAGGAAAAACTAGATGCGTGTATTGCTTTTCTGCCCTGAGCAAACGGAATCGCAACTAATAGAGATAGTAAGATTATAAAGGGGATTATGAGCAATAAAGACAGCCCAATATTAGCTTGACCGTAATCATGTATACTTACAAAAATCCAAGATGCCCCGACAGAATAAAGCCCTAGACCGTAGCTAAGACTTCGCAGAAAAATTAATTTGAAAGAAGCCGCTTTCTCTGAATGCCCGCAGACAAATACTGAGAAGCCAGCTATGGATAAAATTCCTACTGGCCAGACATCAAAAGGAGCCATAGAGAAGGGTAAAAGAGCCCCAAATAGGACCAATATGAGGCAGACTTTGGCATCATATTTACTTGAAAAAGAGCTCAAGATTGATATTTCCTTGGTTTAGCAAGCATTCCTGCGGATTTAGACTTAGCTGATAACGGAGTTTTCAGGTAGTCATCTTGTTGGGCACGACCTGCATTTCCAATAACTTTACTTGTCGATTATTTCCTTCGGAGATTCTAAATTTAAAGATATCGATATCGATATTTTCACCCACTTTCGGCATTCGACCGAATGCTTGAACAATGACACCCCCAATAGTATCCAATTCGTCAGCACTCATATTGACATTAAAGTATTCGTTAAAGTCTTCAATGGGTGTTAGTGCGTGAATAAAATAGCCCGCTTCATCTCGAGGGATGATCATTTCTTGCTCAGCATCATCCGTTTCATCTTGGATTTCGCCTACAATTTCTTCTAGGATATCTTCAATAGTGATTAATCCAGCAATGCCGCCATATTCATCTACCACAATTGCCATATGGTAGCGCTGTTCTCGGAACTCTTTTAGAAGCACATTGAGGCGTTTGCTTTCTGGAACAATGGCAGCAGGTCGGATTATATTTTTTATACTAAAGCCATCTTGCCTCTCGAGCAGAAGCGGCAGTAATTCTTTTGCCAGCAGAATACCGACTATATCGTCGGCTGTTTCATCCAGCACAGGATACCGCGAGTGTCTGTTTTTTATCACAAGCTCAAGAGTGTCGTTTAATTCAAGGTGCTGAGGTATTACCGCCATTTGTGAACGAGGTATCATGATTTCACGAACCTGTTTGTCGCAAACATTCAGGGCTCCTTCGATAATTTCCAGAGCATCATGATCAATAATATTGTTTTCGCGAGCTGAATTTAATAAGTCTGTGAAATCTTTCTTGGATTGAGGAGCCGAAGAGAATACGTTAGCTAAGCTTTCCAGCCAAGATCTATTTTGTGGGCCGCTCGGTTCGTCATCTTTCATAGGTTGTCAATATCTCCAAATATTTACTCATAAGGTGGCGGAAAATTAAGGCTGGCAAGTATTTCTGTTTCCAGAAGTTCCATTTTTTCAGCCCCCGCATCGTCTTCATGGTCAAAGCCAATAAGGTGCAAGCTACCATGTATTACAATGTGCGCCCAGTGCGCATAGAGAGGTTTATTTTGCTCGCTCGCTTCACGCTCAATAACTTGTGCACAGATTGCCAGGTCTCCAAGTAGGGGTAGCATTAGAGATTCTGGTAAATTTGCCGGAAATGATAATACATTGGTTGGATTATTTTTTTTTCGATATTGATGATTTAATGCGGCGCTCTCATTTTCATCAATGATACGAATATTTAGCTCCATCGGCTTTTTTTGCCCAGATAACGTCGCCGTTACCCACTGATGAATCGCACTTTCATCTGGAATATTCTTACAGCCGGAGACATTTTTCATGCGTACATCAATTATCATGATGCTGTCCGGCCGCCCTGATGCTCTGTGTACCTAATGGTTTCATGGCCTTTCTTTTTCATGTGCCTCATATGCGTCAACAATTTTAGCTACCAAAGGATGTCGAATTGTATCCTTAGACTCGAAAATAGAGAAGCTTATACCCTCGATATCTTTGAGTACATCGCAAGCATGAAGAAGCCCTGATTGATCTCCTTTGGGTAGATCAACCTGAGACGCATCACCAGTGATGATAGCGGTAGCGTTAAAACCTATGCGAGTCAGAAACATTTTCATTTGTTCGCGGGTGGTATTTTGGCTTTCATCTAAAATAATGTATGAATTTTTAAGAGTTCGTCCACGCATAAAAGCAAGAGGGGCAACTTCAATAACATTACGATCAATTAATTTAGCCACTGTCTCCACTCCAAGCATTTCATATAAAGCATCGTACAGTGGCCGCAAATAAGGGTCTACTTTTTGGCTAATGTCTCCAGGTAGAAAACCTAACTTTTCCCCAGCTTCGACCGCCGGACGAACCAATACGATTTTTTCCGCCTTATTTTTTAGTAATGATTCGACTGCGCACGCTACAGCAAGGTAAGTTTTTCCTGTACCAGCAGGACCTATACCGAAATTAATAGTATGCGTTTTTATTGCCTGAACATATTGCTGCTGATTGGTGCCACGTGGCTTTATTGTGCCTGTTTTCGTACGTATTGCTGGAAAATTTTCTATATTATCAGTAGCTGAATTTAGCATGGCATTAGTTGACGCATCCATAGGAGATCCGAGATTGAATTGCTGTATAGCCAGATGAACCTGGTCTGGTGTTAAGATACTATTCTGGTAAAGCATCGTGAGAATTTTACTTGCAGTATCTGTGGCCTGACTGCCTCCATGAAGCGTAAAAATATTACCACGATTATGAATCTTGATGCTTAACCGTTGCTCAATTTGCCGGAGATTTTCATTAAATTGTCCGCAAAGAGAGGCTAATCGTTTGGTGTCGTTTGGCTCAATACTGATAGAGCGAACAACAGATCGTGTCTCTAGATTCCCCAATAGGCGACCCCCATTTTGTCATGATCAACAGCATATTATTTGTGTGGTTCACTATAGATATCTAAACATGATTTTTGTGTATGAATTATAATAGATGGTAGTTATTTTATAGTGGCTTCACTTTTACACTTCTCTCCGAGAGTATTTTCTATGCCACTTTTCCGAGCAGCGAGTTACGGAAAGCCTTTACTATTACTACTTGTATAAAGCTACCGATAAGATTTTGATTATTATAGGTGAAATTTACCACACGATTATTTTCTGTGCGACCCTGCAATTGTCCGGGATCTTTCTTTGATATTCCGGTAACCAAGATAGACACTATTTTGCCAACCATGTTTTCACTTATAGCCATAACATTCTGGTTAATGCGATCCTGTAAAATTTTAAGTCTTTGTTTTTTTATTTTTTCTGGGGTCTCGTCAGGAAGTTCTGCGGCAGGTGTACCGGGCCGCCGGCTGTATGTAAAGCTAAAACTCTGATCAAAGCCTATTTCATGGATAAGATGCATTGTTTGCTCGAAGTCAGCTTCTGTCTCACCTGGAAAGCCCACAATAAAATCAGATGAAATGCTAATGTCAGGACGTATTTTTCGTATTTTTCGTATTTTAGATTTATATTCAAGCGCTGTATGGCCTCGCTTCATAGCGGAAAGGATTCGGTCGGAGCCGCTCTGAACAGGAAGATGTAGGTGGCTTACCAATTCAGGTACTTCTGCATAAACTGCAATTAAACTTTCAGAGAACTCTACGGGGTGTGAAGTTGTGTAGCGAATACGATCAATACCATCAATTTTTGCAACATAAGTAATAAGCTCAGCAAGATCGCATAAATTATTATCTGGCATCTCGCCCCTATAGGCATTAACATTTTGCCCTAACAAATTAATCTCTCTGACTTTTTGGCTGGCTAAGTGGGCTATTTCTGCCAATACATCAGACACAGGGCGACTTATTTCTTCCCCTCTAGTATAAGGCACCACACAAAATGTACAGTATTTTGAGCAACCCTCCATGATCGATACAAAAGCAGAAACCCCTTCGGCATCTGGTTGCGGCAAGCGATCAAATTTTTCAATTTCAGGAAAGCTGATGTCTACGATAGTAGGTGCAGCACGCCTTTTTTTTTCATCCATCATTTCTGGCAAACGATGCAGCGTCTGAGGCCCAAAAATGAGATCTACAAAAGGAGCTCGTTGCGCAATTGCTTCACCTTCTTGGCTGGCAACACAGCCGCCTACACCAATTATTAGATTGGGGTTTTTTTCTTTTAATTTTCTCCAGCGTCCAAGTTGATGGTATACCTTGTCCTGTGCTTTTTCTCTAATAGAGCAAGTATTCAGGAGCAAGACGTCAGCCTCGTCTGGGTTTTCGGTTGCTACCATTTGGTGGCTGTCACCCAACAGGTCACGCATTCTAGCCGAATCATACTCATTCATTTGACATCCATGTGTGACGATATGAAGTTTTTTGGCGTTATTTTTTGTCATATGCTGGTTCGATCTGATGTGTATAATTTTGGTTTTCTGGCTCCACATTCATTATAGTCCCAGTCCTAGAGAAAACCTATTCTCTGAGAACCCAGGTTGATAAATATCTGGTAGTTTGTGGTATAATAATCTGGTTTCTTTAAACCAATTATTAACTCAACTCCAGGCCAAAAGTATGTCTTTAAATGCAATCTATAAAGTGATTTTTTTAAATCAGGGTGAAGTATATGAGATGTATGCAAAACAAGTGTATCAAAGTGATCTTTGGGGTTTCCTAGAGGTCGAGGAATTTATTTTTGGCGAGCGCAGCCAAATGATCGTTGATCCAGCAGAAGAAAAACTTAAAAATGAATTTTCTTCAATTAAGCGTAGCTTTATTCCTATGCATTCAGTTATACGTATTGACGAGGTTGAGAAAGAGGGGACTTGCAAAATCACTGATGTCAAAACGGGTAGCAATATTGCACAATTTCCATATCCAGGAGCTGTACCAAAGCCAAAATCCTGATAGTCGTGCTGCCTTTATCTCCTTGGTTTCTGTAAAATATAAAATTCTTCTACACGCCTATCTTTTGTTTTATCGAGGCAAATTTTACTGAGTTACAAAAGACTTCCATTGCGCTATTTATATCATTTAGGGATGGAAAAGACGGAGCTAGTCGAATATTTTTGTTGTCTGGATCCAGCCCATAAGGAAATGTAGCCCCTGCAGGGGTTAATTTTACACCTGCTTCTGCGGCAAGCTTTATCACTGAGCCAGCGAGACCAGGGCGAGTATCAAAAGAAATAAAATACCCTCCTTTTGGCGTGGTCCATTGCGCTAGATCGGAGCCTTCAAAGTTATTTTTTAGATGCTCTAGGACAGAAGAAAATTTTGGCTGCAGTAGTTTCGCGTGCTCTTTCATGTGAAGCTTAAGACCACTACGGTCTTGTATGAAGTTCAAGTGTCTTAACTGATTAACTTTGTCTGGGCCAATACAAAAAACACCTAAGTGTTTCTGGATAACGCTCAGATTTTCTTCTGACGCTGCCAAAAAAGAAACACCTGAGCCTGCAAAAGTTATCTTTGATGTAGAGGTAAATTGCAATACATTATTCTGGGTGTTGTGCTTCCTGCAATAGTCCATTATTTTTGGTAAGTCTATCCCATCTTCTGATAAATCGTGAACAGCATAGGCATTATCGTAAAATATTCTGAAGTCGGGCGAGCTAATTTTTCCTAATTTTGCCAGTCTCTCGATGGTGCTTTGGCTATAAATACAACCGGTAGGATTGGAATATTTAGGGACACACCATATACCTTTGATACTTTTGTCGTTTGTGAGGAGAGCTTCTACTTGATCCATATCAGGACCGTCTTCATCCATAGAAATTCTGATCATCTCTATACCGAATTCTTCGCAAATAGAGAAATGTCGATCGTATCCAGGAACAGGGCATAGAAACTTAATCTTGCCTTGATCGCGCCAACTAGAACCTTTGCCACTAACACCAAACTGCCATGCAAAAAGCATTGCAAGATACATCATGCTAAGACTACTACTGCCTCCCACAATGACTTCATTTTTTGCGACACCAAGTAGTTCGGCCCCTAGTGAGCGCATTTCTGGTAGTCCAGCCAAATGCCCGTAGTTTCGAGAATCTATGCCTTCACTTGTAATATAGCTGCCCTTTGTGGCTCCATCTAGAATATTAGACAAATCAAGCTGCCTAGCAGAAGGTTTTCCTCTAGTTAGGTCTAGATTTAGCGAGCTGGCTCTAAATACTTCATGTCTTTCACAAAGTATTTGATGCCAATGCTCTAGCTCTTCACGGCCCATTTGATCAATGTACAACTTATACTCCCATTAGCTTTTAATTTTCGATAAACCACTTTACAGTTTCTTTTAGGCCCTCTTGAGCATTATGGCTAGGATTGTAGCCAAGATATTTCCTAGCTTTGGAGATATCCGCTAAAGAATGTAAGACGTCTCCGGTACGGAAATCCTGATAAGTGGGATTTTTTTCTACCACATTGATGTCTTTTTCGATGATAGCTTTGACGAGAAAAACAAATAACTTATTAAGTGAGGTGCTGTCGCCGTATGCTATGTTATAAACTTGATTGATGGCATTCGTATGTTTAGAGGTGGCAGCTAAGATATTTGCTTGGACTATGTTTTCAATATAACAAAAATCACGCGAGGTGCTACCGTCTCCGTTTATGGAGCAGGATACACCTGACAAGAGGGAATTTATCCATTTAGGTATTACGGCAGCATAGGCTCCACTAGGAGATTGCTTGGGGCCAAAAACATTAAAGTATCTTAATCCTATGGTCTCCATTCCATAGGTCTTACCAAATACTTCTGCATAAAGTTCATTGACATACTTTGTGATAGCATAAGGAGAGAGTGGTTTGCCTATTATATCTTCAACTTTCGGAAGACCAGGATGATCACCGTAGGTGGAGGATGAGGCAGCATAAACAAAACGCTTTATCTTAGAATCTTTTGATGCAACGAGCATATTCAGAAAACCATTGATATTAGAATCATTGGTCAGAATAGGATTTGCAATAGACCTAGGAATACTACCCAAAGCAGCTTGATGCAACACATAGTCTACATTTTTGCAGCCTTTCAGACAGTCATCCAGATTGCGGATATCAGCTTCATGGAAGGTAAAGTTTAACCAGCGTTCTCCTGCAGTATTTTTTACGGCCGTTAAGTTTTGTGCGTGACCATTTGAGAAATTGTCGATTCCGATAACGGTTTGACCAAGTTGTAGTAAGGCTTCCAGCAAATTAGAGCCAATAAAACCTGCAACACCAGTGATCAACCAGATCTTGGGATCTTTTGTAAGCTCTTCTTTTGTTTGGCCGTATGAAGACAAGATTCTCTACCTTTGCTCAAAGCCTGACTGATGATTTCCATTCGATCGACTGTGGTTCTAGAGTCGACTGCCATGCTAGTCTATATAATACGTTATAAAAAGAGTCCATTAAACCAAAAAACAAAGGCCATCGATTCTGAGAAATTTATCTATCAAAGCATGCGATAGTTTTTTGACATATAGCCGATTCGATGGGGTCGTCTTGGCAAAATATTTTTGATAGGAGTCTTTTTATTGCAAGATGGTGGCTACGGGTGGACTTGAACCACCGACCCCAGCATTATGAATGCTGTGCTCTAACCAGCTGAGCTACGTAGCCATATAATTTGCAATATTTGCGATATCCCCCTTAGTAAAAAGGGGCGCGAATTTTGTCGATTTCACATAGGCTTGTCAAGATATTTTCTGATTTTTAGCCCTCATGTGTTAGTTCTTAGTCTGCCCAAACGAGCTACAAAAAAAGTATTCTTTACACATTAAATCTAAAGTGTACAACATCGCCATCTTGAACGATGTAGTCTTTACCCTCTAGTCGCCACTTTCCTGCCTCTTTAGCGCCTTGTTCGCCTTTTCCTGCGATAAAATCTTCGTATGCAGTTACTTCTGCACGTATAAAGCCTTTCTCAAAATCTGTATGAATTTTTCCAGCAGATTGCGGAGCTGTGGCTCCAACAGGAATAGTCCAGGCTCTGACCTCTTTGGGGCCAGCTGTAAAAAAAGTGTGAAGTCCTAAAAGCTGATATCCGGCAAGAATGACACGATTAAGGCCAGGCTCTTCCATGCCCATTTCTTGAAGAAATTCTAGCTTTTCATCCTCGTCTAATTCTGCAATTTCAGATTCAAGTTTATTGCATATAGGAACCACGACAGCATTTTCTGATGCAGCAATAGCCTGAACTGTCTCTAGGTAAGGATTATTTTCGAAACCATCTTCACCCACATTGGCAATATACATAATTGGCTTAAGGGTTAAGAGGGATAATGACTTAATGACTTTTCGTTCATCTGAATCAAGATTGAGTGAGCGTAGGGGTTTTGCTTGATTAAGATGAGGTTGAATTTTTTCAAGCACCGCTTTGAGAATTATAGCTTCTTTGTCTTGACCACCTTTAATGGCCCTTGTTGCTCGCTGGAACGATTTTTCTACAGTTTCTAGATCGGCAAGAGCTAATTCTGTATTGATGACCTCGATATCGGCGCTCGGATTAATCTTTCCTTCAACATGAATAATATTTTCATCGTCGAAACACCTCACGACATGTGCAATAGCCTCTGTTTCGCGGATATTAGTAAGAAATTTATTACCTAGACCTTCGCCTTTCGATGCGCCTGCAACAAGCCCTGCAATATCGACAAATTCCATGACGGCTGGAAGAATTCGTTCGGGCTTAACAATGAGTGCTAAATTTTCTTGGCGAATATCAGGAACGGGAACAATCCCTGTATTTGGCTCAATAGTGCAGAATGGAAAATTTTCTGCATCTATGCCGGCTTTGGTTAATGCATTAAAAAGTGTAGATTTGCCGACATTAGGTAGGCCTACGATTCCACAGTTAAAACCCATTGCATGTACTCTCAAGTATAGATGATTTTTATATAAGTCTAAAAATTAGTTGTCTTGTTGCGTATGCAGTTCCTTCATTGCTTTGCCCCAGTCTCCCGAAACAGCCAAGGGAGTTACCCGTATGGCATTAACAATAGTCTCATTGACTAACTGTTGTTCAGATTGAGGAGCCTTTTGCAGAACAAAATTCACAACCTCGTTTGCATGCCCTGGGTGTCCAATACCTATTCGAAGACGCGAAAAATTAGCATTGTTGCCTAGCGCCTTGATGGTGCTTTTTAAGCCATTATGTCCTCCATGACCGCCGCCTATTTTAAATCTAGAGATCCCTGGGTTTAGGTCAAGATCATCATGAATCACCAAAATTTCTTCTGGATTAATTTGATAAAATCCAACCATGGCTGCTATAGATTTTCCGCTTAGATTCATATACGTGTTGGGTATTAGTAGGCGTATGTCCTGCTCTTCTATTTTGATGCGTGCAGTGGAACCAAAGAATTTACTTTCAGTCTGCAGTCTGGCTTGGTGATGCTCTGAGAGAGCCAAAACAAAATTGGCCCCAGCATTATGACGGGTTTGTTCGTATTCAGGACCTGGATTCCCCAGCCCGACAATTAATTGAACAGGTGTACCCAATACTGGAGCCTCTTTGTTTGTGTCAAGTTGATAAAAAGGCTTAGTCGCTTTTATCATCATCTGAAGTAGATCCCTTGGTCTCTTCTCCAGACCCCTGCTCACCAGCCTCATCAACTACAACCTCTTCAACTTCTTCTTTAGGTTTGTTGACAGTGAAAATCGGCGAGTCGCGCTCTTCTCCATAATTTAAGGCGATACTTTCTACTCCTTTGGGCAGCTTAATATCAGAAATATGTAGGATTTTCCCGATTTCTACTTCAGCTACATCCACCTCAATGTATTCAGGGAGATCGCCAGGTAGGCATGAAATATCAAGTTCTGTCATACTATGCGTTATATTTCCTCCGCCCAACTTAACACCTGCGCAAATATCTTCATTAATGAAATGAAGTGGAACTTTCGTATTAAATTTCTGTGTTTTACTAACACGCAAAAAATCAACATGAAGGATAACTGGTTTTGCAGGGTGACGCTGAAGATCCTTCAGAATTACTTCTTCAGTCTTTCCTTCCACATTCAAGGTAATGATATGTGAATAGAACGCCTCATTTTGAAGCGAACGATCTAGCTCTTTATGAGATAGAGATATGCTTTGTGATGGATTTTTCCCGCCATAGACGATGGCAGGTATCTCGTTAGATAAACGACGCAGGCGGCGGCTCGCACCTTTCCCCATATCGTTTCGTACAGTTGCATCTAGCTGAAAGTCATTTGACATTATACTGTCTCCTAATTTAATCCCCAGTAATCCGCGACCAGAATTAAAGAGGGATATTCCTGGTAGCCCTAAATTGGGCGGTAATTTATCAGTTACTGTGTTTAACTGTTATCTGGCAAGCCAGATATTAATCAAACATAGCGCTGATGGATTCTTCGTTGCTCACACGACGCATGGCTTCTGCCAGCATTCTTCCTATAGTCAAAACTCTGATGCGATCACTTTTTAATGCAGCAGGACTTGTCGGAATGCTATTTGTAACAACCATAGTGTCCAATACTGAATTTTCGATATTTTCAAGAGCCTTTCCAGATAAAACAGCATGAGTGCAGTAAGCCACTACTTTGCTTGCTCCACGTTCTTTTAATGCTTCAGCCGCTTTGCATAAAGTACCGGCTGTATCGACAATATCATCAATTAGTATGCAGGTGCGGCCTGCTACTTCTCCGATAATATTCATCACTTCTATTTGGTTTGCTTCTGGCCGACGTTTATCGATTATAGCTAGTTCTGTGTTTAGTATTTTTGCCATCGCTCGAGCTCGAACTACGCCCCCAATATCAGGCGAAACAACAGTCGGTTTTTGGTAATTTTGGCGCTCTACATCTTCCGTCATTAGCGGTAAACCGTAAACATTTTCCACCGCACAGTTGAAAAAACCCTGTATTTGCTCGGCATGCAGATCAACTGTCATTACCCGATCTACACCAACATTAGTAATCATATCAGCAACAACCTTGGCGCTAATCGGCACGCGAATAGAGCGTACTCGTCGGTCTTGGCGCCCATAGCCAAAATAGGGAATTACCGCAGTGATACGTGCAGCAGAGGCTCGACGCAGCGCGTCTACCATTAAAATTAATTCCATTAGATATTTATGGGTTGGCGGACATGTCGGTTGCACAATAAAAACATCTCGTCCGCGAACATTTTCGCAAATTTCGATGTTAATCTCACCGTCAGAAAACTGTGAAACCAGAGCATCACTTAAAGGAATTCCGAGAAATCGTGTGATTTCTTTTGCTAGCTCTGGATTTGCATTTCCAGAAAATACCATTAAGTTTGCCACAAAATCTTCCCTTGTAGTTGTAGTTTGCGCTCTCTAGCTATAATTTTAGAGAGATATGGCTGGGGTGGGAGGGATCGAACCTCCGCATGGGGGCATCAAAAGCCCCTGCCTTACCGCTTGGCGACACCCCAATAATTTTTATTCAGGAGGCAAAAATTTTAGCAAAGGAGACCTATTGACCCCCTTAGCAACAAAACCCTGCCATGGCATTGGTATTTGTTTAAGTACTAAATTTGCCTCAGCTTCTGAGGCAAAAGATGAGAATAAGCATGCACCTGTTCCCGTTAACCTAGCATAAGCGAACCGATCTAGCCATTGGCGGGCTTTTTTCACCTCAGGATACAGTGCTTCAACTACCGGTTGACAATCGTTTTTACCACCCTTTTCGATAAAGGCGGGTATTTTGATCGGATGCGTGTTTCTTGTCAAACTCTGATGGGCAAATATTTCTACTGTAGAGATATGTGTATTTGGCATTAAAACTAAAAACCATTCAGTTGGTCTTTTTATAGCGGTAAGCTCTTCTCCAATCCCTTCAGCCCAAGCGGTATAACCGAAAATGAAAACTGGGATGTCTGCACCCATATTAGCGCCTATCTTTAAAAGCTCATCATTCGATAAATTTAGCTTCCAGGCGGTATTTAACCCTAGTAATGTTGTCGCAGCATTACTACTCCCGCCACCCAATCCGCCTCCAATAGGCAGCCGTTTATCTAAAGATATCTTTGCCCCTAAGGCACATCCTGTGTATTTCTGGATGGCCTGAGCAGCAAGAAAAATAAGATTGTCTTTATCAGGAACGTCTTTCATGGGAGACAATAATTGAATTTCGCCGCTCTGGTTAGATTCAATGTCGAGACGATCACCATAGTCAAGCAACTGGAATAATGTTTGTAAGTTATGGTAACCATCCTCTCGACGCCCAATTATATGAAGGAATAAGTTAATTTTTGCTGGAGAAAGAAGTGATAATTTCATTGAAGCCTTTAGTTTGGTAGCCACGTTTTTATTTTTAAATTAAATTGATAGATACCTTTCTTGCCCTGTACATTTCCCGGAAGTCTCCAGCCTTCTATTTCTTGGTAGTCAAAAAATTGTAATGCCCAGCCCGATTGCTTCAGTGAATTTAAGGTACCGTCGCTGTTATAGCTAGATTCTATTTTTGGTGGAGATGGCGCAGCGATGCCTCTAACCCAAAATCTAAGTTGCTTTACTGGCCACTGCCATCCAAATAGTAACTCAGTAAGTTCTTCAGCTGAGTTTGCAATATCAGGTTGCCTTGCTCCGCGCTGTAATTGAGCGTGATATTGGTTGCCTGTTATTCTAGTTGCGCCGACTCCAAGAGGACCGCTTAATTTTACATCAAAGTCATTCCCTTGTTGGTCCCATGATATCCAGGCAGCGCCACCTTCTTTTGAGTTTCTGTAGCCTATTCTCCCCTGAAGGGTCCAGTGATCTAATTGCGCTATTTTGTTGAGGTGTTGCTCCCAATCAATGGTATGTAAAGGCGAATAACTTTTATTGATAGCGCACGAGCTGACTAGAATGGTAAATAGTAAAAAAATAATTCTTTGCATAAGCTCATTCTACCTCAAGACGCCCGAGGGTTTCCTGAATAATAGTGTTACTTGGATCGTTCTGTAAAATTTGACCCCACACCTGCCTAGCCTCTTTTTTTTGCCCTATAACCCAAAGCACTTCACCCAGATGAGCCACAATTTCCGGCTCAGGTACCAATAAACTTGATAGTGCTTGAGTTAGGTGTTTAATAGCCTCCGCGTGGTCTCCCAGTCGATAGGAGACCCACCCTAAGCTATCCAAAGCTTCTGGCGATTTAGGATCTAATTTAAGAGACCTGAGTATTAATTCGCGTGCTTCACTATAGCGATCACTATTCAGTGTCATGGAATATCCTAGAGCATTAAGTGCCTCGGCATGATTCGGATTTATTGCTAGGATAGATCTTAGATCTTTCTCAGATTGCACGATATTTTTTTGAAGGCCGCTGATCGTAGATCGCATATAAAGAAAGTCTTGATTTCCTGGATACTCAAGCAGAGCAGCACTAAGAAGATCATGCCCCTCGTCTAGAAGTTTTTGCTCACGCAACATTTCAGCTTCAATAAAGTATGTTATGGGGGCGAACGTAGACCTCCTGGTGCGAAGATCATGTAGCATGAGTCGCAGTTTAGTCACCTCTCCCTGTGTTGCCATGACTTTTTTCAGGGCAGATAGCGCACCTATGAGTCTATAAGCATTTTCTTTTCCGTCTATAAAGCCTGTGCTGGCTCCTTCTATAAATTTTGTAAGATGAACAGAAGATGCTACAGGGTTATTCTTCTTGTATAGAATGCCTAGTTCGTAATGAGCATGGTAATAGTGCCACTTGTTAGCTGGGGCTTGGGTTACTTTGGTGAAAAGATTAACTGATTCCTCTTGAAGGCCAAGCAATTTAGCGGCACAAGCTAATGAATAAGTGATATTTTTATCATTAGGGTATTGTTTGAACAGTGTAGTCAATTTTTGATGCCCGCTTCCGGGATTTTTTTCTAGTGTTTCTTCCGCAAATTCGAGCTCCAAATCTCGCTTTAGACCTGTGTCAGACAATTGGCTTGTAATAACATAAGCTTCCTTTTCTTTTCCTTGCATGAAAAGTATTTCAGCTTTGAGCTCGAAGGCTGTATCCATGAATCTTTTGCTGGCGGTCCTTAGTAGCAACCGGTCAATAATTTCTAGTGGTTCTGTGCTGAGACCCTTTTCATATAAAATTCTTGCCTTGGTAATTTTTAGAACAAAATTGTTAGGAACTTGCTCCTCTATTTTTTTATAAAACCCGAGTAGCTGTTCTTTTTCTATCTTGCGCGCAGAGACAAATAAGTCTAGAAGTGGCTCTGTATCGTCACGCTCAAGAGAAAATATTATATGGGGGATTGCCTCATCGATTCGGCCGTATTTTAGAAGAGCTTTGGCATACATACTGCTTGCCTCAATTCTACCGGGCTCTACTTCCATCCATAATTGAGCCATTTCCAGCAATAGAGATGGATTATTGTAATAGAGCGCAACTCTTGCAACTCTTGCAACTATTTCTGGATCATGAGTTAGTCTTGCTTGAGTGATGTATTTTTCTTGAAAAATAGCTGTCTTCCCTCTCAGGCCTGCGAGCTCTGCTATTATTAAGTCGTATAAGGTATCTTCGGTGAACGGGCGAACCTCATGTTTACGCTCACGTAATATTTTTTTCTGCTCAGAAAGTGTTTGGATATTTTTAATGGGCGCTGAGGCTAATTTGGTATGAGGTATTTGATATGGTTGAGCACTGGTACTTTTGTCTGTAATTTGGCTAGTGCAGCCGTTCATTATAAAGCCACACAGCGCTATTATTGGGATGGAAAGGTTATAGTTGCTCATATATTTGCGTATAAAATTTCTGATTGTTTGTGCATTGAAGCTAGATACTCTAACAATAACAAAAGCTTTAATGCTAGTTAAATATTGACCGAATATCACTTGTCTTTAAAGGCTTAGAGCTAGACAATTGCAGATTAGCCTTAATCAAGCATTGAGTTAATGACTATTTTCATATTTGGAATCAATTACCGCACTGCCGCTCTCGATCTTCGAGAGAAGATAGCCTTTGCCCCAGAAAATATGACTAAAGCTTTACGCAATGCGATTGAAATTACCGGCATTAGCGAAGTGGCCATCCTGTCTACCTGCAATCGCACAGAGATATATTTTGTTGCCCCTAATGATTCTCATGGAAGTGCCGAGAAGATCTTGGACTGGCTGGCAGATTACCATCAGTTACCATCAAGTGAATTATCTACTTGTTGTTACACTTACAGGAATGAAGATGCCGTTAAACATATGATGAAAGTGGCCAGTGGCTTAGATTCAATGATACTGGGTGAGCCGCAAATACTAGGTCAGCTCAAGTCAGCTTATGCTGTAGCGCAGGAAGCAGAAACAGTTTTTACAAAACTTAATCAGTTATTTCAACAAGCATTTTTTATCGCAAAACGAGTTCGTACTGAAACAGCTATTGGTCAAAATCCTGTCTCTGTTGCATATGCTGCTGTAAGCCTTTCGCAGCAAATTTTCTCAGATCTAAAAGATGTCCACGTACTTTTGATTGGCGCTGGAGAAACTATTGAATTGGTAGCAAAACATTTAATAGAGAAACAGGTGGGCAGCATTACGGTTTCTAACCGAACTCTGCGTAGAGCTGAAGAGTTAGCTCAAGAGTTTGGCGCCCATGCAATATTATTTTCAGATATCCCTGAGTTCCTTCAAAAAGCAGACATCTTGATTTCATCAACAGGTAGTCAGTTACCCATACTTGGAAAAGGGGCTGTAGAATCAGCAATCAAAAAACGTAAACATAAACCTATGTTGATGTTGGATTTAGCGGTACCTAGAGACATTGAATCAGAAGTTGCAGGCTTGGATGATGTTTATCTTTTTACCGTAGATGACCTTCAGGAGGTTATTCTTGAGAATATGCGTTCGCGTGAAAATGCTGCAAATAAAGCTGAGAAAATCATAGAAGAGGGTGTAAGTGAATGGAGGAGCCAGCTTCAGGGCCTTGATGTGGTAGATATGATTCGAGCCTTTCGTAAAAATTTAGAAGAAACTCGTGATACTGAGGCTGAAAAAGCTTTGCTTGCCTTGCGAGCAGGTCAAGATCCTGAGGATATAGTAAGAAGTTTGGCGCGAAATTTAACTAATAAGCTTTTGCATACTCCATCAAGAAAACTCAAACAAGCTGGAGAGCAGGGCCGCAAAGATCACATTCGCTTGGCTGGTGATTTATTTGGATTACAGAAATCAGATGAAAATGAGGCAAATCATTAAGCAAATAAGCTTATTATTAAATAATTAAAATAATAAAAGTGTACTAATGAAAGAATCTATTTTAGAAAAGTTACAATTGATGGCTGATCGCCATGCAGAGGTGCGAGCGCTTTTGGGTGACCCTGGTGTAATAGGCAATCAAAATTATTTTCGTGCGCTTTCGAAGGAGTATGCCGAACAGGAGCCAATTGTCGAAGCTTACAAAGACTATGTTTTGGTCGAAGAAAAAATATCTGAAGCAAAACTACTGCTTCAGGATTCTGATCTAGATATTAGGGGCATGGCTGAAGAAGAGGTAACCCTAGAAACAGAAGAACTTTCTAGTATTGTGATTGCAATACAGAAGCTTTTATTGCCTAAAGATACCAATGATGAGAAAAATGTATTTCTGGAGATTCGCGCAGGCACTGGTGGCGATGAAGCAGCTATTTTTTCTGGTGATCTGTTTCGTATGTATTGTAAATATGCTGAGAGCAAGAGATGGAAGGTGGAAATTATCAGTGAAAATTTAGGCGATCATGGCGGCTATAAGGAAATTATTAGCTTGATCGTAGGACAGGGTGTGTACTCTAAATTGAAATTTGAATCCGGGGCTCATCGCGTACAAAGAGTCCCGGATACTGAATCTCAAGGCCGTATACATACGTCTGCCTGTACTGTAGCAGTTATGCCAGAAGTGGATACACTGGATGATATTGATATTAAAAAAGGAGATCTTCGTATTGACACCTTCCGCGCTTCAGGCGCCGGCGGCCAACATGTTAATAAGACAGATTCGGCTATCCGCATAACTCATCTTCCAACAGGGCTGGTTGTTGAGTGTCAAGACGAGCGCTCTCAACACAAAAACAAGGCGAGGGCTATGGGTCTGTTATCAGCCCGCTTAAAAAATGCTCAAGAAGTTGTTGCTGCGGAAAATTTGGCAGAAGAGCGTCGCTCATTGGTTGGTAGCGGGGATCGCTCAGAACGCATTCGAACTTATAATTACTCTCAGGGTCGTATCACAGATCACCGAATCAACCTGACGCTATACAAACTAGGAGAGGTAATGGAAGGGCAACTAGACGAAG